>NZ_JBLVOM010000008.1:0-24386 GCF_053543775.1 Acinetobacter endophylla
AGATTCATAATGACTTTGTTTAGGCTGAATTTGATAGGCCGATTCAGTTAAAGTCCGTAAGACTTTACCGATACTAATGCGCTCAACTTCAGCGATATCTCGTATACCGCTGCCTCTGACCATTAACTGTAATATTTTACGAGTAATGCCAGAATTACATCCTAGATAGCTCAGAGCATGGTCACCAATAAACTGACGTTTGCAGTCTTTGCATTGGTAGTTTTGTTTCCCATCTACTTTGATGCCATTTTTCTTTATACTGTCACTGAGGCAGGTTGGACATTTGATTTCTAGAGTTATTTGCATTTCTCTATTTTATCAAAATTCAACCTGCTTTTTTTTAGCATACTTTTTGATACACCACCAAATTTTGATTCAATCAAGTTAAGTTTTGGCCCGATCAAATACCTAAAGATTTTAAATTCAAAGTTAACCTTCTATGTAATTGCGGTTACAAATTAATCAATTTTTAAATTGATCTTGTTTTTATATTTATTAAAATATCTTAGACCTCGTGATTCGGGTTAGTTTTAAAATAACAATGAAAACATCTTAGATCCCGTGTTTCGGGACAGCATTAAAATAACAATATCAAATAATTAAGGTAGATAATAATGAAATTAAGAATACTCTCTTGCGCCATTTTTAGCTGCATGCTGGCAGCATGTGGTGGTGGTTCCGATAGTTCTGATAATAATGGACCAGTCACTAGTCAACCGGCACCCACCAATCCTGGAACCCCGGGTGATGGAGCATCAGACACCATTTCGGAATTCTATAACTATCAATTCAACTTACCGAATATTGATGGATCAGAGATGGAATCGCAAAAACTTCTATTAGCCAGTCATAAAAATAAAATTACTGACGGCATATTATATGCGGATGATAACAGCGCTGTTGATACTGAATATGCGATTGAAGAGGATATGGTTTTTCCAATTTATGTCACAGAGCAAGGCGTGTTCCCTACAGATCGTACACTTACGACATTAGGTTATAAGCTAGAAAAAATATTAGAAAATACGACGACTCAATTTAAGAGTCGTCCTGTGACGATACCAGAGAACAATATCAGCAATCATCGACACATAGCGTGGTATGACTTATCAGGGAAAGCATTAACTGAACGTACCAATATTGCTGTGGTGAAAATGTATGATGATCCTGCGACCAGAGTGTTCTTTAACAGTGATAATACGACAGCTGAGCGTAAATACTATAATGAGTTTGCAACCAGTTTTGTCGATTTGCAAAAGGCCCGCAAATTCCCAAATGGATCTAAATGTTTCCGTCTTCTGGCTGAACATCCTGAAGAAGAATATATTGAATTTGATCCGGAAGTAAAAACTGGCTTTAGCACACTTGCTGAATGGCAGGCACAAAGCTCTGTCCAGGAAATGGCAGAAGCTATTATAGATGGCACCATGGCTGGCTTAAAATATAAAAAGGCCGAATATAAAGATGCTGCTATGCAATATTACAAATATTTCGGTGCGATCGAATACCAAGGTGGAATTTATTCAGTTGATTTCTCGGAACATGGGGAACATATTGATCATGACGACTATATTGCTCAATCAAGACAGGCTGCCTTGGATGACTTGAATAAACAAGAAGGTGTAACTTCTTTAATGATCAAATGGACAGAATATATGTATGATCAGCTTGCCTCTGGATGTGATGGCTATAATGCGACAGCAGCGACTGTATTAAATACTGCGATTAAAGACGCAACACCACGTTAAAATTTGAAAATAAGTGATCTTAAATAAAGGCGCTCTAGCGCCTTTATTTTTATTCAAGATTTCTTTCTTTGGGTCGTCACCGTACAGCCTACCGAAGCACTGATAATCGTGGCCAATGCCAGCCACTGTGTCCACAACAAGGTTTCGCCTAGAAAGATCAGCCCCGAGAGTGCGGCAATAGCGGGTTCCAAACTCATCAAGGTGCCGAAACTCAGTGCGCTTAAATTACGCAGTGCAATCATTTCCAGAGTGAAAGGCAGGGCACTGGCCAACACAGCCAAAGCCACAAAATACAGCAAACTCATCGGTTCAAAAGTATATGCCGGCATGCCTGCAAAGAGCGCAATCGGCATCAAAACCAGCATGCCGACAAACATGCCTAGGCAGACAGTATGATTGCCAGAAATGCCTGAAGGTCTTTGGCCGGCAACGATATATAAGGCCCAGCAGGCACCAGCACCCAGGGCGAATGCAATCCCGATCGGGTCAAGTGGCTGGGCAGCCTGATCAAAAGGGAACAGTAGAATGAGACCTAGAATTGCCAGTCCGACCCAGATAAAGTCAAATTTCTGACGTGCATAAAACAGGGCAACACTTAAGGGGCCAATGAATTCAAAAGAGACGGCAATTCCCAGCGGCAGGCGATTAATAGATAGATAAAACAGCAGGTTCATACCAGCCAGAGCAAGGCCATAACTGATAATGGCCGGCCACTTGATCTGTCTGAAATGGATTTGCCAAATTTTAAAAATCAGCGCCAAAATCATAGCGCCTAACAGCAGACGCATTGCGGAAACAGTCAGGATGGGAAACTGACCGAACAGATATTTGGCAAAGGAACCACTGCTTTGCATACTGATCATGGCGATCAGCAAAATCAGCGGCGCTTGCACAATAGGTGCAATTTTAAAATTCAGCATGACTAAATAGGTTTCGATTTCTCGAATAGCGGAAGAGCAGCATCAGCTGAAAAAGGTTTAAAATAAAAACCTTAAAAAACAAAACACCACAGCCCGAGAGCTGTGGTGTTTTTGAAATCTTGAATTAGAACAATACGCGTGCGCGGATTGTACCTTCAACATTCGAAAGCATATCAAGTGCTTCATGAGATGCAGCAGCATCGACATCCATCACCAGGTAACCGACATCGCCTTTAGTCATCAGTGACTGACCAGAGATGTTGATGCCTTGTTCAGCAAACAGGTTGTTGATTTTAGACAACACGCCCGGAATATTTTGGTGGATGTGCAGTAAACGATGTTTGCCTTCAGTCAACGGCAATGCGATTTCTGGGAAGTTCACCGCAGAAAGCGTCATACCCTTGTCAGAGTAAGCTACAAATTTCTCAGCTACTTCCAGACCGATGTTCGCTTGCGCTTCCATGGTCGAACCACCCACGTGCGGAGTTAGGATCACGTTTGGCAGGTTACGCAGTGGAGAAACAAATTCTTCACCGTTCGCTTTAGGTTCTTTCGGGAATACGTCAACCGCAGCACCAGCAATGTGACCAGATTTGATCGCATCTGCCAGGTCTTCGATCACAACACAGGTACCACGTGCCGCATTCAGGAAGATTGAACCTTCTTTCATTTGCGCAAACTGTTCTTTGCCAAAGAAATTACGAGTAGATGGCAGATCCGGAACGTGTAGAGTAACCACATCTGCATTGGCAAGTAATTCGCCCATAGAGCCGACTTGACGTGCATTACCTAAAGGTAGTTTTGTGACTGCATCATAGTAGGTTACTTTCATGCCTAGGCTTTCAGCCAGTACAGAAAGTTGTGAACCGATTGAACCGTAACCTACGATACCTAAAGTTTTACCACGTGTTTCGAATGAACCGACAGCCGATTTGTTCCAGCCCCCTGCATGTGTATCTGTTGATTTTTCAGGTACACGGCGCAGAAGAAGAATAGTTTCTGCCAATACCAGTTCAGCCACTGAACGCGTATTTGAGTAAGGTGCGTTAAAGACTGGAATACCGCGACGCATTGCAGCGTCCAGGTTCACCTGGTTGGTACCGATACAGAAACAACCGACAGCAATCAGTTTGTTCGCAGCTTCAAAGACTTCTTCAGTCAATTGAGTACGGGAACGAATACCGACGAAGTGAGCATCTTTAATCGCTTCTTTCAACGCTTCACCCTCAAGCGCAGTTTTACGATAGTCGATGTTGGTATATCCAGCAGCATTTAGAGTGTCGATTGCATTCTGGTGAACGCCTTCTAACAACAAGAAACGGATTTTATCTTTAGGTAGAGATAGATGTTGGCTCATTACGGCTCCGCTACAAAGGCCAAATTTAGTCGCGGTATAATAGCACAGGAAAAGCGCACTTATACATTTCCTTAATGACGCTCACATCAGCTATTCTGGCAAGATATATTGATAATAATGATCATGGTGTTTGATTTAAATCTGCATTTTCAAAGGTATATTATCAAAATTGTCATTTTTCGCGGGAAACACCAAAAAATAGCTTATAATATTGCGCCATGCTTTTAAAGCAGCGTGATCCGGTGCTTTAATAATCATGTTTCGCCTGATTTGTATCCATGTTTTTATGCGTAAAAATTGTGCAAATGAACCAGCGAAGTCTCTCTTGTTTAAATCATGCTAGGTCTGCAAACGATGAATGCTCCAGTCGCTTTAACCCCTGAGTTATTGACCCAATTGACTGCAATTGTGGGTGAAAACCGTATTAAAACCGATACGGACAGCCTCCAGAATTGGGGTCGCGATCATACGAAGCACTTTGATCCAAACCCGTCAGTCGTCGTTTTTCCGTCGTCAACTGAGCAAGTTCAAGACATCGTAAAATTGGCAAACCAATTTAACGTTGCAGTGACTCCATCGGGTGGTCGTACCGGTCTTTCTGCAGGTGCAGTCGCAGCCAATGGCGAGATCGTGGTCAGCATGGACAAGATGAACCAGATTCTGGAATTCTTCCCGGCAGACCGCATGGTGCGTGTACAGGCAGGTGTGGTGACTGAACAGTTGCAGAACTATGCTGAAGAGCAGGGCATGTATTATCCAGTCGACTTTGCTTCAGCAGGTTCATCGCA
This sequence comes from Acinetobacter endophylla, assembly GCF_053543775.1. Taxonomy (NCBI): domain Bacteria; kingdom Pseudomonadati; phylum Pseudomonadota; class Gammaproteobacteria; order Moraxellales; family Moraxellaceae; genus Acinetobacter; species Acinetobacter endophylla. Next base: position 4,814 of record NZ_JBLVOM010000008.1, read on the forward strand.
AATTGGCGGTAATATCGGCACCAATGCTGGCGGCATTAAAGTGATTAAATACGGCATGACCCGTAACTGGGTGCTTGGCCTGACGGTTGTCACAGGTAAGGGCGATGTATTGCGTCTGAATAAAGGCATGATCAAGAATGCAACCGGTTATGCGCTACAACATTTATTCATCGGTGGTGAAGGGACGCTGGGTCTGGTGACTGAAGCGGAAATCAAGCTTGAACGTCAACCGCAAGACCTGCAAGTGATGGTACTGGGTGTGCCTGACTTTGATGCAATTATGCCGTTATTGCATGCCTTCCAGGCGAAAATTGATTTAACCGCATTTGAGTTCTTTGGTGAACTGGCGATGCAGAAAGTCTTGGCCCATGGTCACGTGCAACGTCCATTTGAAACTGAATGCCCATTCTATGTATTGCTTGAGTTTGAAGCGCCATTTGAGCCGATTATGGACAAGGCGATGGAAATCTTTGAGCATTGCATGGAACAAGGCTGGGTATTGGACGGCGTGATGAGCCAAAGTCTGGATCAGGTAGAAAGCTTATGGCGTTTACGCGAAGATATTTCAGAATCTATTGCGCCGTTCATTCCATACAAAAATGACATTTCCGTTCTGATCACGCACGTTCCTGCATTTATTAAAGAAATTGATGCAATTGTGTCGGCGAATTACCCAGACTTTGAAATCTGCTGGTTTGGTCATATCGGTGACGGTAACTTGCACCTGAATATCTTAAAACCTGCTGATTTGTCTAAAGATGAATTCTTTGCCAAATGTCAGGTGGTGAACAAGTATGTCTTTGATACCGTGAAAAAATATGACGGTTCAATTTCTGCGGAACATGGTGTAGGCATGACCAAAAAGCCATATCTTGAATATTCACGTTCTGCGGAAGAAATTGAATATATGAAAGCCCTGAAAAAAGTGTTTGATCCAAATGGCATCATGAACCCGGGTAAACTTTTCGATCTTTAATCGGTCGGAATTGAAAAAAGCGCATCGAAAGGTGCGCTTTTTTATTGCTGTGTAAATACAGTTACAGAGTCTAAATGGTTTTGTACGAAGAAGCTCGGCATGATGGGTTGGAATAAGAATGACGATAAAGGGTTAAATAATATGTTCAGGTTATTGACAGTCGCAACTCTCGCTTTTGGTATATTGGGTTCAGGCTGTGCAACTGCTCAACAGGTCATTGCAAAGGTACAGTCATCTTCGGATACGCCTTTGGAACAGGTTTTACAATTAAGACCGGATTTGCGTAAGGAACTGGCAACGGTTGAATTACGGCAGTTCTTTGACAAGGTAGAGTCGCCCACGATTGGACAGGTCAAAGTCACTGAAACTGGGTTAATGGATGATTCGGTACGCTCAGTACAGACCATTTATTATTTTAAACGGGAAGATAGTAGCTGGATGCTGCAAAATACCGAGAAGTTTTATCGTTGTGCACGTGGGGCAAATACCAAGACTTTCCAGAAAGCGGTCTGTCCATAATAGTGTTTGGTATTTAGGCAGATTTTGGGTAAAAGCGTATCTAGAGGGTGCGCTTTTTGCTTTGGGAAGGGGGAGTTAATGGACTCAAATATATTAGCCGCTACAATTGGCGTAATTGGAGGATTTTTAGCTTCACTCTTATTATTCTATCTAAATAGGTTTTATACCAACTACGATAAAAGAAAATCAGAAAAAATCCTACGAGAAAAATTATTGTATCGTGAGAAAGATAGTGAACTAGAGGCAGATCAAAATTTTATTTTTTCTTTACCTAATTTGAAAAGAGAAGTGTATTTAAACTGTCATATCAATTGGGATAGCGGAATCACTCTTAATATGATGAAAGGTAATGAAGACTTAATCTGGTTTTTAAGATTCTGTTGGCTAAGCTTAGTAAGATTTTTTCCTCAAGATCATTTTTCAACAGAAGGACATGTTAATTATATTGATCAATTTATCATGGATAGGGCTAACTATCATTCCTCTAGATTAGACTGTAGTGACCAATTAAAAAGTGGGAGTATTTCAAAAATAACGCTAGGATATTCAATAGCAAAAGATATTGATCAACTAATTATAGACTTGGTAGAACAAATTCTTCATTTTGAAAATGTTAGAAAAGAAAAATGGTTTCAAGAGTGGAATTCAGTAGAGTCTATTTGATTTTTATAAATTATTAGAATATAGATGAATAATGTATCCTCCCTTGATTTGTAATGATTATAAGTACTTTTCATTTCACGGCTTTTCAATAATTTTTATGAATTAGATAATTTGGTTTCAAGTCGCTAAAAGCAAAAATAATATTTTGATTAGGTCATTAAAAAAGAGAACGGACTTAAAAACAGGACTCTGCTAAAATTTCTTCTTTCTATTTTAGACAAAGTTCAGTCTGTTAAAACGGGCAGACTGACAATAAAAACTCCCATGCAAAAAATCCAAACCCAAAAACTGACCCGTGCCACACTCATGTTCCCGCTGGCACTGGTCCTATTTGAATTCTCAGTCTATATCTGTAATGACCTGATTCAGCCGGCCATGCTGGCGATTACCCGTGATTTTGGCGTGAGTAGTTCATGGGCACCATCCTCCATGTCCTTTTTCCTGTTGGGCGGGGCATTTGTTGCAGCAATTTTGGGGCCTTTGTCCGATCGTCTTGGACGTAAAACGGTACTACTCGGCGGTGTGGCATTTTTTACTATCAGCTGTCTGGCTATTTTATTGACACCCAATATCGAAAGTTTCTTATTCCTGCGCTTTTTACAGGGTTTTGGCCTGTCCTTTATTACCGCGGTTGGTTATGCCGCCATTCAGGAAAGCTTTGAAGAACGTGATGCCATCAAAGTCATGGCACTGATGGCCAATGTGTCTTTGCTGGCACCCTTGCTAGGACCAGTGCTGGGTGCCTTTATGATTGATCATATCTCCTGGCATTGGGGTTTTATCGGTATCGCATTTCTTTCATTTCTGAGCTGGTTTGGCCTGAAAGCCAAAATGCCAAATCTGAAAGTCAGTATTCCCAGACAGCCGGTCAGCTATATTCTGGATGACTTTAAACAGGTTCTAAAAAATAAACGCTTTGTGATCATGACTGTAGCCTTGCCTTTGGTGAGTTTGCCCTTGATGTTATGGATTGCCTTGTCCCCGGTGATTCTGGTCGAGCAATTTGGATTCAGTAGTGTGCAATATGGTCTGGCGCAGTTTCCGGTCTTGGGCGGCCTAATTGCAGGTAATCTGATTTTGCTGAAAATAATCGATAAAATGCCGCTGGGTAAAACCGTATTATTGGGTCTGCCATTGATGCTGTTAGGTGCAGGTTTATTGATGTTGGGCTTATTGATTCCAGAGTATTTTGTCCATTGCCTGATTATCGGTACCACCTGTATCAGTCTCGGTGAGGGTGTAAGTTTTTCGGTACTGTACCGTTTTGCACTGATGTCTTCTGAAGTGTCCAAAGGCACGGTGGCCGCGACGGTTTCTATTATCCTGATGCTCAGCTTTTTTGTAGTGATTGAAGCAGTACGAATGGCATATGAAGCCTATGATATTTGGGCCTATTGTGTTGCCTCTTTGATTCTGATTGCACTGTGGTTTACTTTGCCACGCATGCAACTCAAACAGTTAATGCTGGAAAGACAGGAGCGTGGGGAGTTTTGATTCCTTATTAAGGGAAATTATAAATTATTGAAATCATATGTTCAGTATTGAATTTCCCTCTCCTTTTAGGAGAGGGCTAGGGTGAGGTTAAGTATTTAATAAGTTCCCTCTCTCTAACTCTCTCCCAAAGGGAGAGAGAATTTTCTTTTGACTGATCTAATTATATTAGGATTCTACAATTAAGCTTCAGCGGGCTGTTCCAGCTTCTTCAGTTTCATATCAAACAGGAATGGACCGAAAGGTAGAATCGAAGCGATTAAACCCATCACAAACATGCTGAGAGACCATTTCTGTTTTTCACATACCGCAAATAACACCACCAGAAATAGCACAAACAGTACGCCATGACCCATGCCGACATATTTCACTAAAATCGGATTATCCAGCATGTATTTCACTGGCATCGCGATAAATAACAGCAGCAGGAATGAAATCCCTTCAAGTAAACCGACCAGACGCAAAGTTTTGATGTTCATAATACATATTGATTTAACCGAATTAGTTTTGAGTGTACCGAATATCACCTGAATATTGAATCTTAAAAATAAAGATATATTCAACATTTTTAATAAGTTATAACTAAGTAAAGCAGTTGGTTATTTAATCTCGGCACCTAGTAATTCATGACGTAATTTTAGTAATTCCGGTAAGGTTTCCAGTAATAAACTGATCTGTTTCAGCACCAAAAGCAGATGTGCTGACAGGTTTTTCTGGGTACTTAAGCGTTGAATTCCTGCCAGTTTATGATCAATGTCGTAGGTATCTAAAGGCTGTTGTTGCAGTAATACCCCAGTTAAGGTGTGCTGGCACCAGCGCATTAAATCCAGAATTTGTGCATCAGTAACCTGCTCACGGTGACTCCCCAATGCTGCAATATAACTGAGCTGGCTATGGCTATAGACCAGATAGCGAAAGGCACTTTTAACCAGTTGCGGATCTGGATTCGGTTCGGTACTCAGGCTTGAAATCATGCTGGATAAATCAATCTGTGCATTGTGGGCCAGACGTCGTGCAGTCCGGTAAGTAATGCTGTTATCTTTACCGTTTTGATATTGTTCGACCGCTGCAGCAAAATAGTCCAGCGTAGCAAGCGATGACTTTTTAATATTGCTGGAAATATTACGAAAATTCCAGTCAGGCCAGATCCAGCTGACTGCCATCCATGCAATCAGACAGCCTATGAGGGTATCAATGATACGAGGTAAAATGATCGCGTAACCGGCACCTTTCAGGTTAAAAATCAGGAGCACCATCAATGTCGCCATGAGAGTGGCCATGGCATATTTTTTGGAACGTAAATAGAAAAAACCAACACCAAAAATTACTGTCAGGAGTAATTGACCTTCGACACTTGGTACAAAATACAGAATGGGAACACCCAGCATGACCCCCAATAATGTTCCGAGCGTCCGCAATTTGAGCCGGCTTTGGGTGGCAAAATAACTGATCTGACAGACAAACAGGCTGGTCAGTAAAATCCAATAGCCATTTTTCGCAAAGGGTAATAATGAAATGGCATAGCCGACTAGAAACACAATGGCAATCCGCACCGCATGCCGAAAGAGTGCCGATTTTGGACTTAAGTGCGGTTTGAGTTTCAGCCAGAGATCTGTGCTATCGCGAATATCATCATCAAACAGACTCAGGTCATCAAAATGCTGCTGATAGCGTGGTTTATACAGCGCCTGTTGATCATGCAGGTGTTGTAACTGCTCATGCACACTCAGCAGATTGGCCAGAATCAGCTGTAAATTTTTAACTTCAATATTCTGTGGATGCTGGGCAATCCAATCCTGCATCGATTCCTGTAAATGTTTCAATGCTTGTTCATCATCTGTAGACAGATAAAATTTTTCATTGCGCAGCACACAGTCTGCCAGATGCTGACAGGCAAGGGCTTGCAGACGGATATTTTTTTGAATCCGGAAAATCAGGTCAGTGCGGCTAAAATGCTGTTCGATCTGTTCATAATGCAGATAATTGGCTGTGGCCTGTTCATGAATATCCTGCATCAGAAAATACAGATTCAGCCAGTAAATGGTATTGCGATTGGCACGAGAAGCTTTGAGTCGGGTCAATAGCGAATCTTTGCTGCGGTTAAAACTCTGAATGACTAAAGTATTTTTTATTGACAACTCATAGAGCAGGTTTTCGACATTCGGGTGCTGATCCGGATCAAACAGTTTGGCTTTACTCAGCAGTAAATCCGACATGTGCTGCAAGCTTTGTGCAAGATTTTCCTGAACCCGCAAGGTAGGACGCAGCAGAAAAAATAGAATAGACGTCAGGCCGTACCATAGCGCCCCAATGACAAAATAAAGCGGCTGTTCATACCAGTGCTGATATTCGCCCAAGCCGAACATGGTATAGATTGATAGTAAAATGGTGCCAAATGAAATTGTGGCATAACGTTGGCCTAATGCACCCATTAGAATAAACAGTGCACTCGACAGTGACAGCCACAGTGCAAACCAGAATTTATGCGGAGCAAGAAATTCCAGAATGCTGCTGACACTAAAAAACAGAATGATGACCAGTAACAGGTTGCGCAAACGCAGGCTTAGCCGATCATCAAAATCAGTCAGTGCCGTGGCAATAGCCCCTAACGTTACTGGAACGATCAAGAACTCATAACCCAGAAATTTCAGACCGAAAGTGGTACCTAAAAACACCAGCAGGATCTGCAGGCAATAAGTCATCAGCGCACTGGACTGAAAGGGCAGCAGGACAGGTTTTATAATTTTAACAAAAGTAGCAGTCGCAGGTCGGGCAGCATTCACAAGGACAGGATCCGGAAAGTAAAAACGCAAAGTTCTGAATGCAATTTAGACGCCAAAATAAAAGAAAAATCCATGAAAAAAACGAGCATAGTGCCCGTTTTTTCTATTTAGTCATTGGCATGAAGGTGTTTAGATCACACCACAGGCAATACGTTCACCGCCGCCGCCCAAGGGTAATGGGTTGTCGGAATAGTTATCGCCACCGGCATGAACCATAATCGCACGACCCTGAACATCAGCCAATTTCAGACGTGGCGCAAGCAGGGTCACACGTGCAGTTCCGTCAGTATTGACTTTCAATGCGGGTAAATCACCTAAGTGACCGGTCACTGGCGTACCGTGATGCGGTGCCTGATTTGGATTGTAATGGCTACCTGCAGCCAGTGCTGCGCCCATCTTGCCGTCTTTCATGGCAGGCGCGCATGAACCATTTTCATGAATATGGAAACCGCGTTCACCCGCAGGAAGTTGTTTCAGGTTGGTACGAATAACCAGACCGGCTGGGCTGTCACTGAGTAATACGGTACCAATCTCTTGGCCCACACCTTGAGCAGTTACAGCATTCACAGTCACTGCTCTGACCACTTCATTTGATGGAGAGGTTGATGCACAACCGGTAAAAAGTGCGGCGCTTAACGCGCAAAGTGTCGTAATTTTAAACAATGAAGACATGATTTTGGCATCCTGATCTTTATTCTGTTTTGTGGATTCATTTAAACAGAGCAAGATCAGAAGCTCTATATAGAATCAGTACTTAAATGTTTTGTTTTGTTTAAGTCGATTCTATCTATGCTTTAAGGTGCGTTGGGCGGTGTGTCTTGTGTTTCCGGATCAATCTCATGTGCCATGGTGGCTTTAGGCATCATTAAAGGTTCATTCAGATTACTTTCATGTAACCATTCACGCCAGATTGCAAGCAGCACAGCCAGAATCACCGGGCCAATAAACACCCCGACCAGACCAAAGCTGGCAATACCACCCAAGACTCCAAACATGATCAGCAGGAAAGGAATCTGGGTTGCGCCAGAAATCACCAGTGGACGAATGACGTTATCGGCAGTACTGACAATACAGACACCCCACACCATGACCCCAATGGCTTCAATGGTTTGTCCTTGTGAAAACAGCCATAGCGCCACCGCACTATAGGCGAGAGGTGGGCCAAAGGGAATCAGGGCAAAAATAAAGGTCACAATGGTTAAAACCATCGGATTCGGCACACCTGCGACAAAATAGCTCAAGCCTGCCAATAAGGACTGTGCAATCGCAGTCAAACCAACCCCATAGACCACGGCACGTGTAGTTGCAGAGATGGTAGAAAAATAATGATGTACACGTGGACCAACCACCATTTCAAAGGCTTTACGCACTTGATTTAAAATGGTCTGACCATCACGGTAAAAGAAAAACAGCGAAAGCACCGCAAAACATAATTTAAAGATGTTTTTGCTGACTTCGTTCAACACCACTTTGCCGTAATTCAGATGACCTTGAATCCAGGTCGATACTGACAGTGCAATACTCTGCGGATCAGTATTGATTTCATTTAAGGTTCGGGTAATTTCCTTGCCGACAATCGGAAGCCCGCGAATAAAATCAGGGACATTCAGGTGACCGGAAAAAACCTGTCGCTGCAATTCAAAATACAGGTTACGACCTTCGTGCTGCAGCATGAAAATGGCGAAAATAAACGGCAGACCAAAGACCAGTATCACGGCCAAGATCATTACGGTTGCGCTTAGTGTCGGTCGATTGCCGCACAGGCGTAACACCGACTGATACAAGGGCCAAGTCATATAGGCAATAATGGCAGCCCAAACTACAGGAATGATGAAATACTTGAGTATATGAAAACTCAAAAAAATCAGGATAAAGAACAATCCAAATAATAAGACTTTTTGTAATGTAGGCGCGTACTGTTGCACTGAATTTAATGACTCATTTTTTAGGTCGTGTTCAGGCATATTAACTGAAAAAAAAGCGATCGAAAATGATAGCTAGCCAAGTAGCGAGATTATTTTCCCAAAGCTATACCACGATTCAGATGATTGACTCAAAACCACTGACTCGGATCATCAATAATGGCATTCAGTACCGGTTGCCATTGAGCCTGCAGTTCCCGGTAGATTTTCTGAGGCTTATCAAAGACGGACAGGCCTTCCATAGCCAGTCGGCTATAAGGAGCACGTTCCGAAATCCAGGCCACTGGCTGCTGGTCGATCTTGTCAAAAAACTGCTGTATGTCCTGATTGCTGGCTGCATTTGCTTTGGTGCGATTGGCCAAAAGTAAAATTTCAACCTTGCCCTTACGGATGCGTTTGATGTCCTGCAAATGTTTGAGAAAACGGCGGGTCGAATCGATATCAAAAAAAGAAGGCTGGATCGGGATGATAATCGCATGTGCTTCACTGATCAGCTGTTCGGCATGATCATCGGTCAAAGCACCTGGTGCATCAATAATCAGGTATTCGATCTGCTTCGGTGCATCACCAATGGACTTGCTATTGCGCCAGTCCAGACTTTGGATCTGTGCTGCCTGTGCCGGACGATGCTTGAGCCATTGCAAAGTTGATTTCTGGTTGTCGGCATCGGCCAATGCCACCTTATAACCCTTTTGTGCGAGTGCTGACGCCAAACTAATAGCTGTCATGGTCTTACCACAACCGCCTTTCTGATTCGCAACTAAAATTGTTTTCATGACTCAAGGTGATTTTATTCTGTTCCGGCCTAGCATATCATTCTTTTCAAGTATGCAAATGGCCGAAGTCCTCAACTTCAGTCGAATGCGATGCTATAAAAATCAGGCAAATTAGGAAGATTGAATGTCCATATGGATGGCCATGCTGATTGGCACATGTATCGGGGTGGTATTGACCACTATTATTTTAAGTCAGACGCGTAATGGACGGATCAAGGCCGAATATGAGCAATATATTGCCGAGCTGGAACTAGAGCATCAGCAGTCCCTCATTGCCGCGCAAAAACGCAGCGTGAATACCAGCCGTGCCGTTCTCAAAGGAAAAATGGCGGAACAGCTCGCGCCGATCATGCCGGAATTTCAATATCTGCCGAGTGATGCTAAGTTTCTGGGTGATCCGGTGGATTATGTGGTCTTTGATGGCTATACCGATTTTCGTGATGGCGAAGGCGACGCTGAAGATATTGAAGTGGTTTTGATTGACATTAAAAGTGGCGGAGCACGTCTGACCAAAGGCCAGCAAGCCATTGCCCGAGCGGTTCAGGAAGGGCGGGTACGTTTTGAAACCATTCGGATTGATTTTCAGGATTGACCAAAATCCAGTGAAGAATAAAAATTATGAAAAAATTACTGATCACTGCGCTGCTGTTTATGCTTGGACTTTGGGTCTGGAATGAGTTTTTTCGTGCCATTCCGCATTTGCAAGAAAAAGGCGTACTTAAAAACTTTCAGGTAGAACCGGTCAAGCGCATTTCAGCGACCTATATTGTGCATGATCACCGTTTCGTAAAACCTGATCGTCGGGTGCTGCATCAGGCCAGCCCAGTGGTTGGGCATTTTAATGATCTGGCCTATCTCAGCAATATTGATGTGATATTGCTGACTCAACCGCTGCCGGCCATGCAGGCAACATTGGAGTTTGATGAAGCAAAACGCTGCTATCAGCTCGAAGGACAAACCAGTAAAGCGGAGCGTGACTTCGTCAATACGCATGTGCAGCATTTTAGTCTGATTGCTGCCACTGAAAAAATTGCCGATCAGATTCGCCGGTTAAAATCGGAGCAGAAAATCACGCTCACTGGTGATCTGGTAACAGTTCATTCAGGCACAACTGGACAAGAATTCCGGGTTGGAACAGGCTCTGAATATCGTGCTCATTGTCAGTTGCTGCAAGTAACCCACGTCCAGCAGCACTAAATACAAGAGAGTAGTGAATTAGCCTTGTGGTTTACGAAACCGTGCTAACAACATGCGTTGGCCAATCTTCGGAATACCTTCTGCATCTACATAACTTAAGCTTTCTATTTCAAAACCGGTTTCCAGCAAGGCGGTTTCAATATCCCGATTCAGATGACAGCCATCAGCGACTTTCTTTTGAATGGGGTTGAACAAATGTTGCAGACGCTGAATATTCAAATTTTGTTGATTCAGAACATGTTCGACCACATGTAAAGTCCCACCCGGTTGTAGCACACGGTAAATTTCCTGCAGGCTCTGTTCCAGCTCTGCAATACTACAAAGCGTCCAGGTAGACACAATATTTTCCACACTATTTTCGGCAAAAGGCAAAGCTTCTGCGCTGGCCTGAATATGCTCGACCTGAAAAGCGGCCTGTTGAATCCGCGCTTCTGCCAGTTTGAAGATCGCCGGGTTTGGTTCCAGCGCATAGACCTTATCAACCGATTGATAAAAAGGAAGATTCAGGCCGGTACCAAAACCAATTTCCAGTACTTCACCGGAAATATCCAAAAGCAGTTCACGACGCAAGTCCATCAAGGATGGTGTTTGCATCACCTGATTCAGCAGATGCGGAAAGATATGTTGTTGATAAAGTTTATATAGCATTTGAGTTATTTTAATTTGATGGAAATACGTTCTAGCTTAACTGAAAAATAAAATGACGGGCATATCTCGAGCTGACTAAATACCTGCAGTTTGTTACCAAGTTCAACTGTTTATTCATTAAAAAATCCGTAAGATCAAGGAAGATATCCTTAAAACGTTTGATCAACTTGATTAGGATTAGATTAAAAATTATGTTCAAATACGTTAAACATTATGCTTTGCTGGCCAGCCTGTTGCTGCCTATTTCGGGCTATAGCTCGGTCGACCACAATATAGCCAAAGGTTTGCCTCCCGTCGTTAAAGGCCAGTCAATTTCGGTCTTGCAGCCTTTTAAAGGTGATTTTCGTATTCTGGGTTCCAAGGTTTATAGTTCTGACCCGCAAGCCAAATTCTCTCCGATTGATTATGCTGTCAGTTGGGGGCTGTTTGCCGAACCTGAAATTGCTCGACATATCACGGTCAATCAATATGACCGCTATTTGAACTGGAAAATGGATCGGGTGCCAGTGCCGGTAGAACAAGCCAAGCAGATGGTGTCCAATATGCATATCATTCCCGCTAACCCTGAAATTGCTAAGGCAATTAAAAAGGTAAAGCGTGGCGATCTGGTGCGTATGCAAGGGGAACTGGTTGAAGTGCGTGACAAAGATCTGGTCTGGAAATCGTCTTTAACTCCGACCGATACGGGTGATGGTGCTTGTGAGGTCTTCCGCGTCAGTTCCATTAAATGGATCGAAAAAGTCGGTAAAAGCTAAAACATACTTCATGCACGCTTCTGAGTTGCAGATAAAAAACCGCTCCTTTGAGCGGTTTTTTATCTGCCTAGTACTTACTTCGCAGTTAAAGCCTGACCTTCAAAGGCAATTCCATCCCAGCCATTGAGCATAAACTGGCGGATATTCTGATGATCAGTCGCCTCTGGCGTTGCCAATACAGAAGCATAATGCTCAGCAAACAGGCTTAAGGTCTGTGCCTGATCCAGACCATTTAATTGTGCAAAAGAAAAGACTTTGGCGCTGCCCTGGTTTTCTGTGGCCGCATTATTCTGCTGGCCATTTTTAAATGCAGTCGGTGTATGCGTATAACGCGATTCGATATAAGTAATCACATCTGCAAATTTTGCTTCGCCTGCTGCCAACTGGGCCAATAAATCCTGTGCCATGCTGTTTTTCCTGTGCCATTCATGAAAATTGGATGCAATAAATATAGCAATTTTCTTGCGAAGTTCCATGGTATTTCATTGATTTTCGGTTCAAGATAACAGTGAAAATTATCCATGATGAATATGAAACTTTGGATAAAATAAACTTGATCAATAAATAGAACAGGAAAAAAATATGGGCTGGCTTTGGGTGGCAATGGGTGGGGCAATCGGTGCCAGTTTGCGTTATGCAGCCGGACTTTGGCTGTTCAAACCACAAATGCAATTTCCTTGGCCCACCTGGTGGATCAATATTCTGGGCTGTTTATGTGCCGGGATTTTTTTTGCCTGTAGCCAAAAGTATCCAGTACTCCAACAAGAAGCTCGTCTGTTTTTAATGGTGGGAATTCTCGGTGGTTTTACCACATTTTCCAGTTTCGGTCTGGAAAGCTTTTTGTTATTCAAGCAAGGTGCTATGGGCCTAGCGCTGTTATATGCATTATCCAGCTTAATTGTCGGCATTATTGTTCTGGCGCTGGGCTTTTATTTAACTTCAATCGTATTGGCACAGAGTTAAAATAAGCGCATAAAAAAGTCAGGAAATTGGAGGTCATTTCCTGACATAAACCACGATTTAAATCTTAAGGTAACTGAGGGTTTTCGGTTTTAGCCCCGTTTAAAGCGGCCAAAACGTTTGTTAAAGCTTGCCACACGTCCTTCATTGCTGGTCTGACGTTGCTCACCCGTATAGAAAGGATGTGATGCACTCGAAATATCTAGTGTTAAATAAGGATATGTTTTACCTTGATATTCTTTAGTTTGGCTCGAGTTCATTGTGCTGCCAATCACGAAATAGGCATCGGCATTGGTATCATGGAATAACACTTCACGATACTCGGGATGGATATCTGAACGCATATCTAACTTCCTCAGGATTCTTGATTAAATGTTATAATGTAACATTTAATATTTCAAGTAATCTAGGGTTACAGCGTGTAAGCCAATCGTCTCAACTTAGCTTCGACTCGGTACCAGTTCTTCAAATACATCACTTAAATCATCATGTACTTTGAGATGAATCAGGTTCCAGTATTGTCCTGAAATTGTCCGGTTCACCATCAAGGTATCAGGAGAGGGCTTAAATACATCCCAGTATTTTAAGGAAGGTTTCAGCAGTTCCATCCCATCATGATGCGCTGAGTTTTCGGCAAAATCATAGTGAGTGACCAGAGGACGCATGAGCACTTCCAGCCATTGTTCATATAATTCTTTCGGGAATTTTCCAGTTTCAGTCAAGGAATGCAGCGCATCCAGCTGTTGCTCAATCACGGGAATATTCTTCTCGCGTGCAGCATGGATCAGTTCCCTAAAATGTCCAATCACTTCAGTCGATAAGGTTTTAACGCCACCATAATCATAAACAATCACAGAACCATCTTCACGAAATGCAAAGTTGCCCGGATGTGGATCACAGTGAAAGCGTTTAAGATAAAAAATTTCCTGGCCAATGGCGCGGAATAGGCGGCGACCTAAAGCATTTCTGGTTTCGAGTGGCCAGGTGCTGGCAGTTTCGATACTTTCACCAAGCTCCTGGCTCAAAGTCAGAATATGACGTGAAGAGTACTCATGAAACACTTTCGGAATTATAATTTTACTATCCAGAGATTCATGGAAGGCACGGGCGATTTCCAGATTCTGGGCTTCAATTTCATAGTTCAACTCATTGTCCAGACTGTGCTGAATTTCTTTAAATAATTGATCTTGAAGTTTACGATCAATCTTTAATACGCCCATCATGCGCAGTGCCAGACGAACTTGCTTCAGGTCGCTTTCGCAGGCTTCATCCACACCAGGATATTGCACCTTGACTACAACTTGCTGGCCATTCGGTAGAGTGGCTTTATGCACCTGACCAATCGAGGCCGCGGCAAATGGCTGTTCATCAAACTGCTGGAACAGCTGCTGTAAAGGTTTACCCAATTCTTTTTCTACCTGTGCCTGAATTTCTTTAAACGGCATGGGTGGCGCCTGACGCTGTAATTTAGCAATGGCTTTAGCGACTTCGGGCGGGAAAACGTCTTTATATTGAGAGGCGATCTGGCCAACTTTCATGACTGCGCCTTTCATTTCCCCCAAGGTATCCGCAATCTGCACACCAATATCCTGAAATAATTTACTGCGCGCAGTGTTTTTCTGCTCGTCATCGGCAGTTAAATTTTTAATGGAATTGGAGAGGGTTTTACCTGCAATACTTGCGGTCATTCCGGCAAGTTTCATAAAGCGACGACCGGGTGTGCTAGCCGTTTTTGCCATGCGAGATTCCTTGAAACCAACTATGAATGGATGTATTTGATCATAGGTGACAAAGGTTCAATTGCCTAGATTTAATTGTAGAGGTTGTGTTGTGATTTCCTTCAGCTTCTCCATGTTTAATGCATCATCTTTGATTTGTTAAAAGATTTATCTTTATTGCTTGCGTTTAAACTATAAGAATATGCCGGAATCCATCATCGTTTTAGATAAGACCGAGTACTAATTCTGAATGTTGTTTTATAGCTAAAAGCTTAAAATAAACAGATTGCTGTAATGAAGAAAATTCAATGAAAGTCTATCGATATTTTACTGGGAAGGATGATGTGCATTTTTGTGCGCGGGTGACCCGTGCCTTAAATGAGGGTTATGAGCTATATGGTTCACCCACCATGGCTTTTAATGGTACGGATGTAATTGTGGGGCAGGTGGTGACCAAAGATGTGGCGGATGAATCGGAGATTCCACAAGGATTGAAGGAGGCTTTGGGAGCTAATTCTTAACTTCTACATCGAAATTAGAATGCTCAAGGCTATGCTCTCATCTTTTATTTTTATGCTGTCGCATCGGCAATTTTTACTTTTGTCATGGCAAAAGTAACAGAACAGTTTCGTTGATCTGATGCTACTTCCCTGTATCACAGCTCAACGGTGACATCCATGTCACCTACCCAATATTTAAGATTGCTTGAAAGTCGCTAAGTTTTTACACCTTTAAGCTTAAACGTCTGTTATTGCTATAGAGTCGTGCCAGCAATAAAACACAGGCAACACTTAAACCCACGATCAGGCCAACCCAAACACCGGCAGCGCCCATCTCGGTAAAGCGGGATAAATATACTCCAACCGGGAAGGCGATGATCCAGTAAGCCAGCATGGTAATCCACATCGGCCCCTTGGTATCCTGCATGCCGCGCAGACAACCTGCCGCACTGATCTGCCAGGCATCCATCAGCTGATAGGCAATGGCAAACAGAATCAGATACACCGCAATTTGGGTCACGATCATATCTGAGGTGTAGAGCGCCACGATTTCATTGCGGAAAACCCAAAGCAGAATCATGGTCAGGATCGCCAGAATAGTGGCAGTAATCAGGCCGAGATATTGCACTTTACGCATGGCTTGCCAGTTCTGTTCACCATAGTAAGTGCCGACCCGAATGGTCAGGGCAATTGCCAGTGACATGGGAATCATGAACAGTTGTGAAGTGACAGAAATAGCAATCTGATGGGCAGCGACAATGGTCTCTCCCAAGGGACTCAGCACAATTGCTGCTGTACTGAAAATACTGACCTCAAAGAAGATCGCCAATCCAATCGGAAAACCCAGTTGCAGAATACGCTTCACCCATTCCGGGTTGATTTTTTCCCAATGAGTAAAAGGCTGGGTACGTTGATAGGCCTTATTCTTAAAGATATACAATGCCAGAGTCATGAGCATTAACCACTGCAAAATCGCTGTGGCAAACCCACAGCCTGCACTGCCCAGGGCCGGAACAGGGCCAATACCATACATAAAGATATAGTTCAGCGGAACCAGCAAAACCAGCGCCAATAAACTAATCACGGTGACCGGGCGAGGATTTCCAATCGCTTCTGAGTAGCCGCGTAAGGCTGCATACATGGTTACCGCAGGCATACCAAAACCAATCGCATGCAGGAATAAACCGGCTTTGGGCTGCAAGCTTTCCGGTACACCCAAGAGAGGTAAAAGGGCTGGCAAAACTTGTAGAATCAAGCCGGCAATTACCCCAAGAATCAGGGCAACCCAAAGTGATTGACGTGCAATGGTGGCAATTTTTTTAGGTGTACGTGCGCCATTAGCTTCGGCAACCAAAGGCGTCGTGGCAATCATAATGCCACTAAACAGCAGCATCACCGGAATCCAGAGTCCTACTCCGACGGCAATCGCGGCAAGATCGGTAGCAGACAGGTGACCGGCCATAATGGTATCAATCAGGCCCAGACCAGCCTGAGAAAATTGAGTCACCAGAATAGGCAGCATCAGATGAAAAAGTTTTTTTAATTCAAAACCAAAGGTTGTGACTGGTGAAACATTCGACACAAAAATTACTCATCGTGATCATGTGCTTAAATAGAAGGTTTAGCGTTGTAAAGTGAGAAGCACACCAATAAAAATTACCACGCCGCCTAAAAGACGTTGCCAGTTAACCGGCATTTTTTCATTACCCAACAATCCCAGATGATCGACCAGCATCGACATCACCATCTGACCAAAAATAATGAGACCGCTAAGAACCAGAAAGCCAAGTTTGGGCGCTGCATAAATGCTCATACTAATCGCGTATACACCCACGATTCCCCCTAGCCATAAATACCAGGGAACACTTATCAATTCCTGTAAACCGGGTTTGGGATTAGACTGAAAAAGTACGATTACGGCCAGCACTATTGTACCAATCAAAAAGGAAAAAAATGCAGCTTGAATAGGAGAATATAAATATTCTTTTAGTTGTGTGTTAATTGCAGTCTGGAGTGTCAATAAAACACCGATTGCAAAAACCAAAGGAAGTAAAATAATAAATTGAGAAGATATTTTCATAATTTTAACTGACTAATTCTATTTAAATTTTTAGACATATCACACGATCAAATTTAATTTTAGCAGTGTTGCCGCCGAGTCATGTTAAAATTCCGCTATATCTTGTAATCGTTTTTGAGTAGTTCTTTGGCTGAATTGAATCCTGCTGCTGTCCCTTTGTCCTTATATATTCATATGCCTTGGTGTGTGCGCAAATGTCCTTATTGTGACTTCAATTCACATGCGGTTCCGGATGGTCAGCTATCACTGGAATTGGAACAGGAATATTTACGAGCACTGGTGGAAGACTTTAAAACTCAGGTCGATTTTGCCCAAGGCCGGCAGATTCACAGTGTCTTTATTGGTGGGGGGACGCCGTCACTGATTTCTGCCCTAGGCTATCAATGGTTATTTGATCAGCTCAAAGCCGTTATTCCCTTTGCCGAAGGCTGTGAGATTACGCTGGAAGCCAATCCCGGCACAGTCGAACATGATCCGTTTGCCGGTTATTTACAGGCCGGAATTAACCGTCTGTCGATTGGGGTGCAGAGTTTTAATACCGAGCATCTCAAGCGTTTGGGACGGATTCACAGCAATGAAGATGCGATTTCTGCCATTGGGTTAGCACGTGAAGCCGGCTTTCAGCGCATTAATGTCGACTTGATGCATGGTTTGCCTGAACAGACCTTGGATCAGGCTTTGCATGATTTAAAATTGGCCGTGGAACAGGGTGCTACACATATTTCCTGGTATCAGCTAACGATTGAGCCAAATACGGTATTTTTCCGGACTCAACCGATTTTGCCTGTCGATGAAGTATTGGAAGATATTCAGGAGCAGGGTGAGCTCTACTTAAAAGCGCAGGGTTTTATCAACTATGAAGTTTCGGCTTGGCGTAAAGAACTGCCTTCAGCACATAATCTGAATTACTGGCAGTTTGGTGATTATCTGGCAATTGGCGCCGGAGCACATGGCAAAGTCACTCAGACAGATGGCGTGTATCGGTTCCAGAAAACCCGTTTACCTAAGGACTACTTAGCCAAAGTACCTGCCGAGCATGTGCAGTTTAAGCGGATTGAAGATGCCGACATGCCATTTGAATTTATGATGAATGCGTTACGTTTAAATCACGGCGTGGAAGCCAAGCTCTATGCAGAACGTACTGGCCTGAGTCTGGATCGCTTGAATGAGTTGCTGAGTTCTTTGCGTGACAGAAAGTTAATGGTCGATGATCAAGATCGTCTTTCATGTACCGAGCAGGGGCATATCTTTTTAAATTCGGTACTGGAAGAATTTCTTTAATTATTTAATTTCCCCATTGTTCTAAAAGAAACCCTAATAGGATTCTATTGGGTTTTTTTATTGTCTTAAATAAAATGCCTAAATTCTGATTGACGCTTTCTTAGAGAGAAGTTTTCTGAGAATATTCAAAGATTAAATTAAATGAATATTATAATTTCTAGAGGGTGGGCAGGTGGATATATTATGGGATTTTCAACAGCTGGATTTAACTAATACCCGATTCTTTATTTTTGATAGTAAAAGTGATCATCTGGTTTATGAAGATCGGGACTTTAAAGAATATCATTGGGATCAGTCTAAATATAATCGAGTCAGGGAAGGGGATTTCTTTTTATATCGACGACCGCAAAAAGCCTCTGAAATTAAAAATCAATTCTATCTTTATGGTGCAGGCCGTATAGCCAAGATTATTGCACCTACTGCCATTCCTCAAAATCATCAAAAACGCCGAACCAAACCGGTCTTTGCGAAAGTGATCGATGGTATACGTTTTATAGATCCTATTCTGCAGTCCGATTTGGAAGATTTTCAATGGACTTTTAAACCACGCGGAAATACTTGGGAATATTTTTTTCAACAATATGGCATGAATGAGATCACGGCAGATGATTTTTGGCGATTACTTAAATTAGCAGGAATAGGCGAAAAACAGGATGCTTTGTTAGATACGCATTTACGTCAAGAAATCCTCGATTATAGTGTTGAAGATCAATATGCCAATGTAAAAGTTCGCGGTTCGCCACACCAGGAATTTGCTTTACAAGTTAAACTTAATTATCAATATCAATGTGCGATCTCTGGTATTAAGACCAAAGCCTTTTTAGTGGCTTCTCATATCGTACCTTGGTCTGAAAATCAGGTACATAGAAGAAATCCGCGTAATGGAATTTGTTTATCTTCTTTATTGGATCAAGCTTTCGATCAGGGATTTATCACGCTAGATAAAGGGCTTAAAGTGTGTCTTGCGAATCAAGCCAAGCAAGATGCGAGTTTATACGCCTATTTAAAACTTTGGTGGTGTTTCAAAAAGTATGCTGAAAAAAACAATATGGCTTTTGATAAAATAGAGGTATGAAAATAACGCTACAAATCAAATGTCCTACCTGTCTAAGTAACAATATAAAGAGAAATGGCATCAAAGTAGATGGGAAACAAAACCATCAATGCAAAGATTGCAAACGTCAGTTTATTGGTGATCATGCATTAAGCTATCAAGGATGTAACTCAGGTATTACCGGCAAGATATTACATTTAATGGTCAGAGGAAGCGGTGTAAGAGATATTGCTGAAGTCGAGCGTATCAG
>NZ_JBLVOM010000009.1:0-40436 GCF_053543775.1 Acinetobacter endophylla
GCGTGTAACCTCGCCTCTTCAACGACATCATCGCACCGGTCTTGGCCTTGGGTGTATTCCAAGTCACCTTGTCGACCCCAGCCGTGTTTTTGCCTTTGTTTTCAGACACTCGTTTTACGGCCAATGCTTTGCCACTAAACGAGTGAGTCAGCAGCCATTGCAAAGCTTTCGCCTTGTTATGCCTGCCGTCTTGTACCGCCTTCACAATACGCGCTTGCAGCCCTCTGACATGACGCTGTACAGCAATCCAATCGATGCTGTCCCACGATGTGCTGGAAGGTGCACACGCTGATACTGCTGCATTCATTTGCTCTCCCTCCATTAAAAGGGTTCTACACACTCTCTTGTGATGAGAGACCATAAGGACGTCAGCCCGCTTTCGCGTGGGGTAATGTTTCAACCTCTATCCAACCCATTACAGACTGGCATTCGCTTTTTCCTCGTTCCTTCGCCCGCATCACCATGGGCAGTTTTTGCAAACTGCTTTCCCAATGGGGGTAATACGGGATTTCCACGTTCCGCTTACTGAAGTACATCGGCTTAGGTGCCTGCTATCGACCGGGAGGCGTATGGGTCACGAATGCGTAGTAGAAAGACGCGATTCCCACCTCCATTACCGTTTTGGTTCGAGCGTATTAGCCATTTCCGCTCGTTCAATTTAACGATCGTTGCGCAGATTCACATGTGTTCACCATACCGATTATCTAGCCCTTGTCCGGCTATGGCTGCCAGAAGAGTACGCCTCTCACGATTGATACCCCGCACCTTACGGTGCCTCGTTACATTGTCGAAGGCGCTCTTTATTCAGCCTTCTAGATTCACCCGGTGACACGGGTGGTTCCCGCAGGGGGAACAACTTCATTAAGCGACTTCGTGTCGCACCTCTACCCAATTGTTGCATATCGGTAGATTGCCATCATCCAGATAGCGGCTTAAGGCTGGCCAACGCTTCAGAGTGTAATTGATAGCCTTGGCGGTGGGAGAACTCGATGGCACTGTCAGATGATGTTGGTTGAGCCATTCATATAGTTGTTGCATCACTGGTTGACTATGCTGTTGTCGGTATTCGCGGCGGTCTTCCGCTGTACCATCGGTCTTTTTCCTGAGTTCTGCTTCTATCGCATACAGTTTCTGAATCAGCACTAAGGCCTGTTCAGCAACCTGACTTTTCCCAGTTACATGCAGTTCATGGAATTTACGACGTGCATGGGCCATGCACCCCACCTCAATCACCTGGCCTGATTTAAAACGTGCTTTATAACCACTGTAATCATCACAGACTAGATAGCCCTGCCAGCCTTTCAAGAACTCTTCAGCATGCTGGCCTGAACGACTATCCTGAAAGTCATAGATCACCGCCTGAACTGGATTATACTGTGTGGTGGCATAGGCCCAGACATAACCTTTCTTCGGTTTTTTATTATTCTCACCCATCCGCATGATGGTGACCGGTGTTTCATCTGCATGCAGCACCCGCTGTTGCAGCACCACCTCTTTTAAGGCATTGGCCAGAGGTTCCAGTTCTACACCGCAGCGACCTATCCAGTCAGATAAAGTGGATCTGGACAGATCAATGCCAGCCCGCTGATAGATCAGGCGCTGACGGTACAGCGGCAAATGATCGGCATACTTCGATACCAGCACATGGCTGAGCAATTCAGGTGAAGCAATGCCTTTATCAATCACATAGGCGGGCATCGCTTGCTGAGTTAGAGTGTCACACTGATCACAGACCCATTTACCACGCACATGCTGTTCCTTATAGAACTGTGCCGGTCTGAAATGCAGTTTTTCACTGACATCTTCGCCGATACGACGGAGTTGGCAGCCACAAGCACATTGGGTTGATGCAGGTTCATGCTCAATACGGATGGTGTGTAGATGATCTGGCAGTGGTCGACGTTTAGGTTTATTGGTTTTGGCTTTCTGTGTCGCTGCATTGGTTTTATCTGCATTTAGCCGTTCCAGTTCTAGATCAACCGCGGCAATATCTTCTTCAACCGCTTCATCCCACAGATGGATTTGTTTTGCCGTTAAGTGTTCATTCTTTTGGGCGAATTTATGCTTTTTAAACAGCGCCAGTTCATGCTCGTATTTTTGATTGAGAATAGAAAGATGTTGAACTTTGGCATCCAATTGTTGGTTTGATTGTGCTAGAGACTGATGCTGCAGCGCCAACTGCCTGGTGAATTCCAGCAGTTGTTCATGGGTCAGTTGGCTTAAGTCAGGCAGCGTATTCATGACCGCAGTATGCCTGAGGTCATGAGAAGAATGAAATAGAACGTTTGGAGAATAGCAGAATGGTCGAGCCTGGTTTAAAGCATCGTCACCACCTGCTGTCGTCCAATGCGCTGCCAGGGCAAACCTTGGATCAGTGCCTGTAACTGTTCCGGGCTGAGGGCCACGGTTTCACCTTGGTGAACTTGAGCCCAGTGAAATTTGCCCTGTTCCAGCCGCCGGGCACACAGCCAGATGCCCAATCCATCATGTACCAGCACTTTCATGCGATGGCCACGTTTATTACAGAACAGGTAAGCACAATGCGGTTTGATGTAGCCAAAGGCTCTCACCACCTGAGCCATGGTCGTATCCATACCTGCACGCATGTCCATGGGCTGAGTAGACAACCAGATTTCATCAATGCGGATCATGTTGCAAGTGCCTTGAGTAATTCTGCCAAGGCAGGTATTTCTGATGTCTGCCATTTTAGCTGAATATCATTATTCGTATGAGGCACGGTGATACACAACGTGATCCTCTCATCAATAGGTTGGCTGATTGCAGCAGTGTAAGGCAAAGCAATAAATGCTGGATTCACATGAGTAGGATCCTGCACGGCACCCTCATGATGGCTGAAGATCCTGATCCAACGACTGACAAGGTTGGCATTAATACTATGTTGCAGTGCGACCGAAGCGATCGAGGTATTAGGATTTTTGCAGGCATTGACAATACTGAGTTTGAATTCTTTGCTGTATTTTCGGCGTTTTTTAGCAACAGGAGGTGTTGCTGAATATATATCCATGTTCATGGATTAAGTCCCCACTTGTTTTTAGGTGGGAACTAAATTAAGGCTTATAGGATCGCTTGGTAAGGCTGTGTTAGCCGGATGCTTACTCAGTTGAGGGCTTTTTTGATGTTTTATTAAATAATTACTTTCCAATACAGAAAGTAATTTAATATATTTATTTATTATTAATTAGATATTTACTATAAATCATTCTTCCCTGTGACTAATATGTGCCTATTTTTTCATTGTTAGGTTTTATTCTCTCCTAAGCCCAATTCCTCACATAAAACCCGATATTCAAGACTGCTCGAAATAAAATCTAAGTGAAAGTAAAATTGAAATTATGCTAAATTTTTTAGCTTAAAAAAGGATTTAAAGATAAAATTAACTACTAATTGCGGTTTATCCGATTAGACTGTACCAATCTAATAAAATTTAATGAGGTAATAAAAAGCCTCTAGCTAAAGAGGCTATTTTAAACCTTGTTATTTATCAATATTTTTTAATAATGGTGGCGTTGCTTGTGATGCAAGTTTTTTCATAGATGAAGATTTTTGCAAACTCTCTCTCTGCATTTTAGCCATTGCACTTAGTTGCTTAAACCTATCCTCTGGACTCATTCCTTGTGATATTAGATAAGCATTTTGCCCCTCTAAATTTGATATTAAAGTATTTTCAATAGTTGAATGGTGGTCTCTTTGATTGCCTTGTAAAGTTGGATTTTCTGCTTTCCACTGCTTGTGAGTTTTTCCAAAAACAATGTGATTTAATAAATCAGCCTCATTAGCATATGCAAATTTCTGTTGTGGCTGGGGCAGTGAATTAATTAAATAGTCTTTAATCGCATCAGTTTGAATCCGATAATTAACCTTTGCCAATTCCCGATTGACTTGCCATTCAATAGAATTAAGATGGGCTTCTTGTTCTTTTAGACGTTGGAATTCTTTAATTAAATAGAGTTTAAATTCAGGGCTTAACCATGACCCAAATTCAAAAGCTATATCCTTGTGAGCATATGTACCACCGTAACGTCCTGCTTTGGCAATTAAGCCTATGGCATTCGTAGATTCAATCCACTTTTTAGCAGACATTACAAACCTATTTAAACCCACTTCATTTCTAATTTGGTGTAATTCCACCAAATTAAAATTAGGGTTATTAATTTGCTCCCAAACGGTTAAAAACTCTAAAGTATTTTTATTTTGAAGCCAATTTTTAATCAACTGGTCTCCATCTTCAAATCCTTTTGCCATGTCTGTAAGGCTAATGTAGTCATCCTCATTTACAGATGACACTGTAATATTTATTGCATTAACTGTGATTGTTCTGTTTTTACTCTGTGCCATAAAGCGCTCTCTCTCAGAATATTTTTAATTTAATAAATTCCATAAAATATAAACATATTGCACTTGTTCAGCTAGTTCTAATTCAAAAAAATGCCCCTTATATTTAAGGAGCGTATTAAAGTATTTGTATCAATTAAAGCAATTGCAGCTCATCAGCTAAAATCTCGGTTACCCCGATCCGCTCCTTTGCTGTCCTTCCATTTCTTTGTGCATAGTGAGCCTTCGATATAAACCTCACCACCTTTCTTGGGGTACTTACTCGCAATCTCAGCCAATCGGTTGTTAGTAGTGATTCTGTGGCCTGTTTGTGCTCGCCTGTGGCCTTAGCCTTCTAGTGGTCAGTGGTTGCAACGCTGAATGTCGTAACGCTACCACCGTTGGAAAATTGTTTAGTTTCAGGGTCACGCCCCGAAATACCCATCACGGTTACTCTATATTTAAATTTGCCATCTGCTTAAATCTCTTAAATTTTTTCAGAATGTCTATTTTTCAAGGGTAACGTAAGTAACATGGGTAACAGCCTTGCTATGACAGCATTTCAGCCTGTTACCTCTTTTTTTTCGCTTAGGTAACATGGGTAACAAATTAGAAAAAACCAGGTTCTGTTACCTGTGTTACCTGTTCCCTTTTTTAACAGGTAACGCCTGAAATCCTTTATTCATGTGGTTGTTACCTGTGTTACCTCTGTTACCTTCATTTTTTACGCTTCCCAGCTAAAAATAGCCTCTTTGACGGCGTAAACCTTCACTGCATTTTTCCGTGATGGGATTCTTGCTGTCTTGCTGGTCTTGCCTGTGTCATGCTCAAGTAGGTTGTAAGCTAGTAGGGCCCTTGCTGCTTTGCGACTGTCATAGCCTTTGCAGACTTCATTTTTAAACTGCTCAGGCAATACATAAAATATCTTTTCGCCGTTCTCTATCTTCCAGTAGCCTACACGGTTATTGATACGCTCGATATGATCGGGATCGGGTGTAATGGCTTCAAAACGGCTGGATTCATTCGCCTCGAAAAAGGCTTTAACATGGGTCACAATTTCCCGATTCTCATAATCTCCGACCTGTTCAAAACTCCCCAGCCATTGATTAAATACCTTTTGTACGGCGTTAAACGCTGTGCCTGCTTTCCAGCCTGTAATATTGGCCTTTGTTGCCAGCTCCCCAGCCGTTGCCACCAATGCAAAGTAGTTAGCCACTCGGATAATATGCCCTTGTGACTGGTTCACGGTTAAAGCTTGGCGATACTGGTCTAAAAGCTCTCTAGCTTCGTCCATACGTTCGCCTTTGTTGCTGGTCAGATACTTAAGCCATGCAATACCAGCCACGCCGTAGCAGTCTGCCATGCGCTTACTCAGTTCAATAGCTTGCTTTGCTCCATCCTCTGCAAAGTCGATACCGTCAAAAATACCGTACTCGGACTGATCTATATCAATATCAGCCAAGCGTATTTCTTGCCCCAGCTTAGTCTTTTGGCCTTGCTCGGTCATAATGTCTTTAAGGCTTTTTTCGCCACTGGATAGAAAAATAACTTTCCACTGGTGCATAGGCTTTGCTGTAATTTGCTTGGTCATGCGACCTTTACCTAAACCATTTGCAAGCATATAAACGACATTGCCTAGCTCTTTGGGGTTCGCTATCTCTCCGATTTCATCTAGCACCAAAAAGCTGTCATTGTGCATATACGCTGTATGCTCTAGGGCGTTTCCTGTGGCTCTCCATGTTCTATAAAACTGCTTTGGATTGCCCCACACGGAACTCGCAAGGTTTAAGGCTGTGCTTTTCCCTTTGGATGAACTGCCCTTGATATGAAAGCCTACGCCTTGCTGGTTAAGAGGGTCTAGCAGTTGCCCAGCAAAGGCCGTACACAATGAAAAAGCCAATAAGCTATGATTCTCTGCCAATTGCGCTACATTGCTTCGCCATTGCTCTAGTGTGCCTTTGCTTTGATAACGGTTATCCAGGGCATTGTTAGCCTGATAAACAATTAAATCACTGCTGCTTTGTCCGACCTGCTTATGAGGCAATACAAATACATCATCATGCCAGCCGACCCGATCCACACATAAGGCATATTGACCTGTTTGATAACTCATTAAGTAGCATTGAAAAAGGTTTCTTGCTCGTTGGTCGGGTGCAATCATTACACCTTGATAAGATAAGGCTTTGCGAAGGTCTGCGCCGTCCGTTTGGAATAGCTCCATAGATAGAGCCTGTGTATGTTCTACCTGGTTGTCATCCTTCCACTTGAGCAATACACCCCAATTATTACTAGAATCATCCCTAGTCTTTGCAACGACCAATACTGGACTTGAGATAAAACGCTTTTGGCTTATACCGTTCTTATCTTCATCGACAAAATAAAGCCCATCCTTTGTGATATGGAAATGTCCGTTTTCCCATTTCATCGGTTTGGCTAAATGGCCTTTTGGTAGATTGGTCTTTTCAGGTAAAGCCTCTATAGCTTCATCAATAAACGCCAGAACTTCACTTACACTTTCATCCTGGGTAAATTCGACTTGGAACTCACTTACACCGATTTTTAAATACTGGCATAGCAGCCTAACAGCCGTGCTTTGCTCCAGCTTTTGAAATGGCTCAAGGTGCATTTGCTCAATTCTGACAGGTAGATAAAGCTGCTTATAGCCTGCCTGTGATAGCTGATTAATAACGAACTGTATTTGATTAAAATCATACGGCTTGAGTTCTGTTTTATGGTTGCTGCATAGGGTAGGCAGTAGTACCAATACAACGGCGTAGCCAGTCTGTGCGACCTTAAAGAATGCCTCTAGGCTGTACGTGATAATGACAGGCTTGGCATGGTCAAAATCACCATACATGGCAAAACCTTTAGCTAGTCCATCAGGCATGACAGCCACACGCTGCCCATCTTGCATGACAGCACATTGAACAAGCTCCATTTGCCCATCATAGATAGGCATAATCAAAGGCTGTGCATAGGTAACGCCGTTTATATCCACATTGCCATCATCAACATAGATCGGCTGCTCAGGACTGCCAAAACGCTGTATTAAGGCATGTGATGAATAAGCATCATCAAACGATACAAGCTGTGTGCATTGCGCTAAAATATCTTTGGCTTGATCTAGTGCATCGGGGCTTTTGTGAAGTGCGTTCATAATTGCCCCTTTATGCTTGAACTAGGCGCGAAATGCCTAGCAAAACTAGAATGAAGATTACGCCGTAGAACAATCCAAGCATAAGATCGAATAAATACTGTTTCATGCTGCCACCTGCTTGATAAGTTCATAACGTGCATGTCTGCCAATACCTGACTTATTGCGCTCGTTATGAGTCACAATGTCATAGCCTGCATTACGTAAACGCTGAATAATTGCGCTCAAACGGTAGCAGTTAAAAAGGTCTATAGCCTCAGCCTGTGAAATAGTTTTGCCTTGCTTGAGATATGCTAGGACTTGTTTTAATTGAGTGTTATTCATGTTCTTATGCTCCTGTTTTTGCCAGTGCATCAGTCAGCTTGTGAATAGTTCCGATGTGGATTATCAGAACGTCCTTAACGCCTGATTTCTTCACCATGTCAGCATGTTCACTGAGTAGCTCTTTAATCGTTCCGTTAAAGCCTCGAACCTCTAAAAACTTCATAGATTCATCATTTACGATTAAATCTGCTTCCTGATCCGCTTCGCCAGTCGGGCAATATGAGGCAAGGGCATAGGCGTATAGATCGGCTGGGTCTGCAATGCTCAAGGTTTCCAGTGCCAAGCTTAAAAAGGTATTTAGCTTGCTGGCCTCGGCCTTTAGGTAGTCATCAATCGAATAAAGCTGTAAAGATACTTCTCGACCTAACTCAGATGCTCGGATAGAAACATGATCGAGTAGGTCAATTGCCTGTTCGATCTGTCTTGCATTGGCTTCGGTTTTATCTTCATCGGTGAAGCAATCAAGAGCCAAACAAGTGAAGTCAGACACATCAATAAAAAGATTCTTTATCTGTTCACGGTTTACTTCACGGCTGACTTGCTCAAGTTTGCTTTGTGCCTGCTGGGTGATGCTGATTGCATCGTAGAGGGTGATTTCCATAACTCAAGCCTCCATCGTTGCAATGGCTGCTTTATGACTTGCTATGCGCTCAGAAATCCATAAATCAATATCAGATTCAATCCAAGCTACACGGCGTTCGGAAATATTAATAGCTTTGGGAAATGTGCCTTGCTGCATCATTGCGTAAATAGATGATGCACCTAAGCCAGTTTTGGCCTGCACTTCTTTACGGCGGATCAGTCGGACAGTTTCTGTTTGTTGCTCTTTACATGTATTCATCTAAACATTCTCCAATATTGGAAATGCCTAGACACAAAATAGAAAATAGAAAGTAACTTGGATAAAAAACTAAGTTTTATTAATAAGATATAACAGCAAATAATTATTCAATGGGTTCAATGACTAACAATGAATTAGTAGATGCTGAAACAAACTTATTGACTTATGGCTTATTTGAACTAGTATTAGTACTGTTAAGCGTACTATTTAAACCAGTACAAAAAATTTAATTTTTAATCGTTTTACATTTCTAAAATTCCTTTAGGTTTGTGTCCTGGCAGACAGCGGTTAAAAATTAATGGTATTTCATGATTGGCGTCATAAAATACTTATCCAGAAAAGGCTTAAACATTGGCGTGTTTGGCCTTTTTCTTTGACTGAATATTTGTCTTGTAGTGATTGTATAACTACAAGACAAGACAAATTGTATTCAATAGGCTATTAATACATACTTTAGAACCTAATAATTCCATCCTATAAGAGCAGAATTAAAAAGCCAAGAGCAGAGCTAAGTCTTTTCTATAAATATTTTTGAACCAACTATTAGTTTGTGAATAACATTGCAACTTTATCTTGTTTTTTTACAGCATTTAACACGTTTAATTACTGTTCACTATCACTAGTAGTTAGAAGAACTAATAAATTAGAATTTGACACCATTAAATTCCTTTAGCTTGATTAAAAAAAATCAGATTCGGTTCATAAATCACACTAAAAATATGATTACTCCACTTTTGCATCATCTCTGTACGCTCTTTTTTATACTTAGCTTTGTTGTATATACCTCTCACGCCTTTGGCCATGTGGTTTAAACAGGTCTCAATTGCATCACTATTAAAACCTTGCTCATTTAAGTGAGTGCTGGCCGTTCTTCTCAAGTCATGCACTGTAAAAGGTGGCAAGTCGGTTAATGCCAGTGCTGTCTTTTGTGCCGTATTAAAGGCATTATGACTTATATGAGTACCTGATTTTCTGCCTACAAATACAAAAGGCTCATTGCCTGCAATCGCTTTGAGTTCCTTAAATATCTCTACAACCTGATCCGACATATAAACGACCATTTCACGGCTATGGCCTGTCACACTGTCAGCCTTTGTTTCAGGGATAAACCATACACGACCATCAAAGTCGATATGCTCCCATTTGGCCCTCAATAGCTCGGACTTTCTAACCAATGTCAGCAATGACAGCAAAAGGCCCAGCTTTCTAGGTCTATAGATTCTTGAATTTAATAAGGTGGTGTAATAGGTACGGATTTCATTTGTACTTAAATATCTATCTCTAGGCTTTGCCTTGTGTACGTGCCGTGATGGGATAGCCAAAACAGGGTTATAAGGTACAAGGCCCAAAGTCATTGCATAATCAAACATGCGCTTTAACAAGCCTCTGACTTGGTTAGCTGCTGCATCATATCCCTGTTCTTTTTTGCGCCATATTGTACGGCGTATATCTTCAATGCTGATCTGATCTAATGGGATGTGGCCCATCATCGGATAAATATCATTGCTCAGGCATAAAACCATGTTGTAAGGGTCTTTGCGGTCTTTTTTAATGACTTCTTTTAAATAGCGTTCGCCGTAGTCCTTGAACAAAATGCCTTTAGGTTTTGCCTTATCTTGTTTCGGCGAAATACCTTTAGCCACCAATGAGGCGGATTCATCTCTGATCTGTCTAGCGTCCTTCAATGACAAGTCAGGATAACGACCTATAACAAGCCGTTCTTGCTTGCCTGCCAGTGAATAACGATAGTGCCACGACTTAACGCCTGATTCCTTCACCTCAATAAACAGCCCATTATTCAGCTTGTCTTTAACTGAATATCGCTTGTCCTGTGGTTTCAGGTTTTGAATCTCTCTATCAGTAGAGAAAAACAGGCCGTTTATCTTTGGCATTATTCTAGTCACTCAGGCATAAAAATAAGGTTCTATTGTCACGTAGCTATTAGGTGACTAAAAAAATCATAGCACTAGATGAACGTATAGAACACATTGGAATAATAAAAAGATATTAAAAAAGCACTAAGCTATTAGAACTTAATGCTATTTAATTATCACTGGAACTTATTAGAATTTACTGGAATATAGGCTTAAATTAAAATTACTTTCCAATACAGAATGAACCGAAGATCTTGCCCAGCAGG
The DNA here is from genome assembly GCF_053543775.1 of Acinetobacter endophylla. Taxonomy (NCBI): domain Bacteria; kingdom Pseudomonadati; phylum Pseudomonadota; class Gammaproteobacteria; order Moraxellales; family Moraxellaceae; genus Acinetobacter; species Acinetobacter endophylla. The sequence goes on from NZ_JBLVOM010000009.1 coordinate 10,792, forward strand.
TCATCTGCACTGAAATCACCCGTGATCTCACCCAAGGCATTTTGCGCCAGACGTAAGGACTCCGCTACCAGTTCACCGGCGTTATACACCACCAGTTGTTCACGCGCCTCAGCCAGATAGAGCTGAGTGCGCTTCATTGCATCTAAATGACGGGTACGTGCGATAAAGGTGTCTTCCTCAGGCTGGAAGCCTGCATGCGCTGTAATCGCCTCTATGAGCGCTTGAACGCCAGTTTCTTGCTTGGCAGAGACTGCAATATGCCGGAAACCATTTAAATCGCCAATCACGGCTTCAGCACCGGTCAGGTCGCATTTATTGCCAATCAGCATTAAACGTTTCGGTTCTATATGTTCAGCAAAATATTCCTGAGCAAGTTGCAGCGGATCTTCGCCCTGACTTAAGTCATAGACCAAGAGCAATAAATCGGCCTGTTCGATTTCTTTAATCGCGCGGCGAATCCCTTCTTTTTCCACGATATCGCCAGTTTCACGCAGGCCCGCAGTATCAGTCAGGGTAATCGGCAGACCATTTAAAGTAATCTTTTCATGCAAGACATCACGGGTGGTGCCGGCAATATCAGTCACAATTGCGCGTTCAATTCCAGCCAATGCATTCAGCAACGAAGATTTACCGGCATTCGGTTTACCCGCAATTACGACTTGTAAACCTTCACGTAACAACTGACCTTGACGTGCGGATTGCTGTACTTGAGTGACTGCACTGGATACGCCATCCAGCAGATTTAAAATCTTGCCATCTGCCAGAAAGTCGATTTCTTCTTCCGGAAAATCAATCGCGGCTTCCACATGCAAACGCAGGTGAATCAGTTGCTCAAGCACTGCATTAACTTTGGTCGAAAATGCGCCTTGCAGTGAACGTACCGCAGAACGTGCAGCCGCTTGCGAAGTTGCATCAATCAGGTCGGCAATCGCCTCGGCCTGCACCAGATCCAGTTTGCCATTCTCAAAAGCACGCATAGAAAACTCACCGGCTTTGGCTGCAGTGGCGCCCAGCTCGAGCAAACGGCCGAGCAGGGCATTCTGAATTACCGGCCCGCCATGACCCTGCAGCTCGACCACATCTTCACCGGTAAATGAGTTTGGATTCGGAAAACAGATCACCAGTCCTTCATCCATGACTTCACCTGCTGCATCGTAGAACTGGCGGAAACCGGCAAAACGGGCTTTGGGCAGCTCTTTTTGCGTCAGTTGCTGGGCAATTTCATAGGATTTCGGACCTGACAGGCGAATCACCCCAACGCCGCCACGTCCTGGTGGAGTTGCAATCGCAGCAATAGTTGTGGTTCGGTTGAGCATAAAATTCACCTGCAAAGACTCAAAAGTACAGCCAAAAAAAATCCGCCTAAGATTACCATCTTAAGCGGATTTATTCAGCCTATCCGTACAACTTAGTTGACTGGAGTAGCCTCATCACGTTTCGCGCGATCTTTGGCAACAGACTTGTTAATCAAAGTTTGTTGCAGAATCGTGATCAAGTTGTTGACGATCCAGTACAGAACCAAGCCTGCCGGGAAGAACAACAAGAATACGGTAAAGATGATCGGCATAAACTTGAAGACTTTCGCCTGCATTGGATCAGTTGGTTGTGGATTTAACGACTGTTGGATATACATCGTCAAGCCCATCAACAACGGCAGAATGAACCAAGGATCCATTGAAGACAAATCCTGAATCCACAGCATCCATGGCGCATGACGCAGTTCCACAGATTCCATCAATACCCAGTACAAGGCCAGGAAAATCGGCATTTGTAATAACAGTGGTAAACAGCCGGCAAGCGGATTGACCTGTTCACGTTTGTATAATGCCATCATTTCTTGAGAGAAGCGCATGCGATCTTCACCGAACTCTTCTTTCATGCGTTGCATTTCTGGCGCAATCACACGCATTTTCGCCATCGAGCGATAGCTCTTCGACGACAATGGCCACAGGATTACTTTCACCAAGATAGTCAACAGAATAATTGCCCAGCCCCAGTTACCCACCAGACCATGGAAGAATTCAAGACCGACAAACAGTAATTTCGCAATTGGCCATAACCAGCCATAATCAACGGTCTGGTTTAAACCCGCAGCCAAATCTTTCAGTTCTGACTGGATTTTTGGACCTGAATAGAAAGTCGCATCAATTTCAGCCACTGTACCTGCAGGCACATTGAACGTCGGTGAGGTAAAACCGATGATGTTCATGTTATCGGTTGATTTACGTGATTCAAGCTTGGCGCTATAAGCTTCGCCATTGCCTTGAGTCAACTTCAGCTGACCTGGAACCCATGCACTGACAAAGTAGTGCTGTACCATTGCCACCCAACCACCTGTCGCTTCAGTACTGACTTTTTCTTCAACAAAGTTGTCGAATTTAAGCTTGTTGTACTGCTCGTCCGGGGTACCCCATGCACCGCCGAGGAATGTTCCCAGCGTGAAGATCCCCTGATCAGATTTGCCTGGATCTTCCGAGTTATCGCGTTTGATCTGACCGAACATCTGACCTTGCCAAGTCTGGCCACTGCGGTTAACCACTTTGTGATTTACCACGACCGGATATTCACCTTCAGTGAAATTGAAGGTCTTGATAATCTCGATCCCGTCAGCGGTTTTAAACACTAGCGGTACAGACAATACTTTCAGGTTTTCACCATCTTTGGATTTGACTGTTTTCGCATCTGCCAGAGTATAAGCCGTTTTTTCCAGCTCATACATTGGACGGCCGTTACGGCTGCTGTCCGGTCCATTCAGACCGATCAGGCCAGACTGGGCGACATAAGTACGTTTCGCATCGCTTTCCAGCATCACGAACGGTTCATCGCTGTCTTTGTTCTTGTCATGATTGAGTAATTCAATACGAACAATATCACCACCCTTAGGATTGATCCAAAGGTGATAAAGGTCAGTTTGTACTGAAATAAGCTGCTGACTTACAGGTGCTGTGGCATCCGTGGCTTGCTGTGCTGGCACATTTGCTTGTGGCAGATCAGAGGCAACTGTAGCCGTCTGACCATTTGGCAAATCTGCAGATACGTCATGCGAAACAACAGCAGTTTCCTGCTGCGGTTTTGTTTCAGCATTTCCATAATCTTTTTGCCACGCCAAAATGAGCAAATATGCGACAACAAACATGGCTCCGAGAATTGCAATCCTGGCCCATTGTTGCATATGTATTACCCCAAGTGGTGAGAGTGATTTTGGTTCAATAAACGATCACGAAAGGGTACAGCAACGTGAAGCGTTTGAGAATCTATTTGCTGAAATGAAATAAAACGAATCGCTTTTGAGGGAACAGGATCATATCCCCAGCCCCCCCACGGATGACAACGGCAAATACGCTTAGTAGCCAGCCACACTCCACGCCCAGCGCCATGCATCTGGACTGCTTCCAAGGAATATTGAGAACAAGTTGGAATATAACGACAGCGCGGTCCAAGAAGAGGACTAATCGCAATCTGATAGAAACGGATCAACCAATGCAGTAAACGTACCATTGGCCAACTCTACTTTTGTGGGGAGGGGGCTATTTTTGAATGCTTTTTGGCAAGACGGTTAAGTTTCTGCCAGGCAAATTGTAATTGCTGGTGCAATTCTGCATTAGGCACTGCTTCAACACCCATTTTCGGCATGATTACAATGTCTAAGTCATCTAATTGCTGTTGATGCAGGCGAAAACTTTCGCGAGCAAGTCGTTTTACTCGATTTCTTTCGTGTGCGCGTCGCACTTTCTTCTTGGCAACAACTAAACCCAAACGGCTATTTGGCAGTTCGGAATGTTTTGCAAGAAATAAGAAATGGGGTTGATGCACTTTAAAAAGCGCACCATCAAAGACACCTTTATAATCGGCAGCACAGCGTAATCGCAACTCTGTGCCAAAACTATAAAGTTTTGTCATAACACCCAAAATCGTCTTAGCGTAACTGATTAAACAGTTAAGCTATGACGACCTTTTGCACGACGGCGAGCTAATACTTGACGACCAGCTTTAGTAGCCATACGAGCACGGAAACCATGAACACGCTTACGCTTTAATTCAGACGGTTGGAATGTACGTTTCATATTGAAACTCCAAAAAATGATCTTTCTATGAAGGTCCGCGATTTTAGTGCTCATTGCTTGAGCTGTCAATGCAAAAGCGGTTTTCTTTTCAAATAAGATCAAAAAAGATAAAGCCTCTGGTTTTTCAGAGAACTGAATAAAAAATAGTTCAATTCAAGTTAATCACAAATTAAGTTATTGTTATATAAATATATATAAGTTATAAACAACTCTATCAACAAAGTTATCCACATGTTATCCAGAGTTTAAATTTAACTTACAGTTTTGAATTTAAATTTGAAGTTTTTTGAGTTATCCACAAAAACCGGTAATCTTATAAATAAATTCAAATTTATAAATTTAAATTTATTACTATTAGGGAGCACTTTTTCTATGGATAAGCCACTTTTTATTTATTTAAACATGAACTTATATTGTGGATAAAACTGTTTCTATTAATTTTATACTTTGTGGATAACTTTGTGATATATTTTATCCACAGCTTGCGGATAAACTTATCCACACTGGGTTTTAAATTTAAATTTATGCATGGTGATTTCTTTTTGCACAGTTTTTGTGGAAATTGCCATGACAGATGTGGATAACTTGGTTAGAATGGCGACCCGCTTTTGGTCGCGGTCATCTTTTTTGAATGAACAATGGAATGAATAGGGGATTCACATGCTTTGGACGGACTGCTTAAATCGCCTGCGACAAGAGCTCTCTGGAAATGTCTTTACAATGTGGATTCGCCCATTGGTTGCAGAAGAGCTGGAAGACAGCTTGCGTTTGTATGCACCTAATCCTTACTGGACGCGTTACATTCAAGAACATCATCTGGAACTGATCACGATTCTGGCAGAGCAATTGTCTGAAGGACGGGTACGCAAGGTCGAAATTTTAGTGGATTCACGTCCAGGGGCAATTTTATCTGCCAGTGAACAACCGGCGACTACGACTGCGGCATTGACTTCGATACCGATGCCGGTGCCGAAACCGAAGAAAGAAAAAGAAGACAGCGGCAAAAATAGCCGTAGACGTCAGTTGAATCCATTGTTTACCTTCTCGCTGTTTGTGGAAGGCCGATCTAACCAGATGGCGGCAGAAACCTGTCGCAAGGTACTGACCCAGCTGGGTGCTTCACAGCACAACCCCTTATTTTTATATGGTCCGACCGGTCTGGGTAAAACTCACTTGATGCAGGCGGTCGGTAATGCATTGTTGCAGGCCAAGCCAAATGCACGTGTCATGTACATGACCGCAGAAAGTTTTGTACAGGACTTTGTCAGCTCGTTACAGCAGGGCAAAGTCGAAGAGTTTAAGAAAAATTGCCGTTCTCTGGATTTATTACTGGTTGATGATATTCACTTGCTGGCCGGTAAAGAAGCCAGTCTGGTCGAGTTTTTCTACACCTTTAATGCACTGCTGGATGAGTCCAAACAGATTATTCTGACTTCGGATCGTTATCCTAAAGAACTAACCGAACTGGATCCACGTCTGGTTTCACGTTTTTCCTGGGGGTTGTCGGTCGGAGTTGAACCACCAGATATTGAAACCCGAATTGAAATTCTGCTGAAAAAAGCAGAAAGCAACCAGGTTGATTTACCACGTAACTGTGCGCTGTTTATTGCCCAGCAGGTGGTGGCTAACGTGCGTGAGCTGGAAGGTGCGCTGAACAAAGTGGTAGCGATTTCACGTTTTAAAGGCACACCAATTGATCTGGATGTAGTGCGTGAATCTTTAAAAGATGTGCTGGCAATTCGTGCCCGTACCATCAGTACTGAAAATATTCAGCGTGTGGTCAGTGAATATTTCCGGATTCCGCTGAAAGAACTGGTCGGTCCAAAACGTACCCGGATTTATGCCCGTCCACGTCAGCTGGCGATGGGTCTGGCACGTGAATTAACCGGCGACAGTTTTCCGGAAATTGGCATGGCTTTTGGCGGTCGTGATCACAGTACCGTGATGCATGCTTGCGAGAAAGTACAAAGCCTGCGTGAAGAGGATCCGATCTTTAACGAAGACTATAAAAACCTGCAACGTCTGTTGCAAAGTTGACCTAAATCGCTCAAATTCTATTCTTGCTATGCGGCTGCTTTTGCCGCATAGTAAACCGTCAAAAAAATCACTTTTTCTATATTAATCTTCAGCTTTAGAGGAATGCACCGTGCGTTTAAAAATCGCGAAAGAAAGCTTACTGAATGTTCTCTCACATGTCGTAGGAGCGGTTGAACGTCGCCATACCTTGAATATCCTGTCTAACCTGAAAATTCAGGTGACTACGCAAGCATTGACCGTGACCGGTTCCGACCTGGAAGTCGAACTGGTGGCGAGTACAGCACTGGCTGAAGGTGCATGTTTGCAGGAAGGCGAGACCACAGTTCCTGCACGTAAGCTGATTGATATCTGTAAGTCACTTCCTTCAGCGGCATTGGTGGATTTGCATATTACTGAAGATCAGCGCTGCATCCTTAAATCAGGCAACAGCCGTTTTGTACTGGGTACCTTGCCTGCTGATGATTATCCATTACTGAACACTGAAAACACCCAAGGCACACAAGTGACGGTGACACAGCGTGAACTTAAACGCCTGTTCGAAAAAACCGCCTTTGCCATGGCAGTTCAGGATGTGCGTTTTTACCTGACCGGTACTTTGCTGGAAATTGATGCCAATCAGCTACGTGCTGTGACCACCGATGGCCACCGCCTAGCACTGTGTGAAACAGCAGCACAATCCACTGCAGCACAGCCGATTCAGGCAATTGTGCCACGTAAGGCCGTTGCAGAATTACAGCGCCTGCTCAGCGTTGAAGATGAGCAATTATCTCTATTGATTGGTCGTGAACTGCTCAATGTGACCATCAATATGCCAAGCCGTGACAAGGAACAGGCGAACATTACCGTGCGTTTCACTACCAAGCTGATTGATGGTAAGTTCCCGGACTACCGCCGTGTGATTCCACGTGGGGGCGACAAAGTCGTGATGATCGCACATGACGTGTTCAAGCAGTCTTTGCAGCGTGTGGCGATTTTAAGTAATGAAAAACTTCGCGGTGTGTTTCTGAACTTCAATGCTGATTCTTTGCAACTTCGTGCCAATAACCCGGAGCAGGATGAAGCGATTGAAGACCTGGCGATTCAATATGCCGATTCACCGCTAGAAATGTCCTTCAATGCGCAGTATCTGATTGAAGTCCTCGGTGTGCTGGATGGCGATGATGTATCAATGACTATGACTGAAGCGAATCAGTCTGTCTTAGTACAAGACCCGGCGCATACTGATCAGACTTATGTCGTCATGCCGATGCGTGTTTAAGCCGCGGCTTCTGATATTCATATAAGACATGCATATTACGCGTTTACATATTGAGCGTGTGCGGAATTTAAAGACGGTTGCTCTCCACGGATTGCAGCCGTTTAATGTTTTTTATGGGCAAAATGGTTCAGGTAAAACCTCGATTTTAGAGGCGATTCATTTACTGGCTGCCGGTCGTTCCTTCCGTACTCATATTCCCAAAAATTATATCCAGCATGGCGCGCAGGATGCGATTGTATTTGCACAGTCTGCGACTGAAAAAATTGGCATGCAAAAAATGGCCAGCGGGGAGCAACTGATCAAGGTCAATGGTGATCTGGTCGCAACCCAGGGACAGCTGGCCAAACTGTTGCCCTTGCAGCTGATTGATCCGCAAAGCACCGATATTATCGATCATGGTGCTAAACCACGACGCCAACTCCTTGACTGGTTAATGTTCCACGTGGAACCAGAGTTTTATCATGCCTGGCAATATTATTCTCGTGCGCTGAAACAGCGAAATAGTCTGCTCAAAAGCAAACGCTTTCTCAGTCTGTCTGATCTGGAACCGTGGAACCAGATGCTGAGTGAATATGGTGAAATCCTGCACTCGCAACGTGTCGGGATTGTGGAACAATGGAAGCCATTTTTTGAAGATGATCTGAAACAGTTATTACCTGAATTGCAAGTCAGTCTGGAATACAGTCCGGGCTTTCATAGTGAAACCGGCCTGCTAAATGATCTGACCAACCAGCATGAAAAAGACTGTGAGCGACGCTATACCGAATATGGCCCACATCGCGCAGATTTGCGTTTAAAGACCCCGATGGGGGATGCTGATGTGATCCTGTCGCGCGGGCAGAAAAAGCTGCTGATGATCGCACTAAAACTGTCGCAAATCGCAATGCTACATTCTTGTAATAAGGAAACTGTGGTATTATTAGATGATGTGACAGCAGAATTAGATTTAACCGCACAACAACGTTTAATTGAGCGATTGAGCCAACTTGGTAGTCAAGTTTTTATTACCACCTTAGACCATGAATCAGTACAAAAGCACTTACATGATTTGTCTATCTCATATCAGTTATTCAGTGTTGAAAACGGTACAGTTCAAGTTGTGCAATAATATTTTTTGAGTTTTACCCATCTTTGGATAGACCTATTTTTCACTAGGGAGAAACCATGAGTTCAGAAGATCAAGCTGCTTCTCAAACAGAACAAACCATTGAAAAGGCTTATGATTCCTCTAGCATCAAGGTATTACGTGGTTTAGACGCAGTCCGTAAGCGTCCGGGCATGTACATTGGTGATACAGACGATGGTACGGGCCTGCACCACATGGTGTTTGAAGTAGTCGACAACTCGATTGATGAAGCCTTGGCAGGCCACTGTGATGAAATTATAGTGACGATCCATGAAGATGAATCGGTTTCAGTTTCTGATAATGGTCGTGGTATTCCGACCGACATTCACCCTGAAGAAGGTGTGTCTGCAGCAGAGGTGATTTTAACCATTCTGCATGCCGGTGGTAAGTTCGACGACAACAGTTATAAAGTGTCTGGCGGTCTGCATGGTGTCGGTGTTTCCGTAGTCAACGCACTGTCTGAAAAACTCGAATTGACCATTCACCGTGCCGGTAAAATTCATGAACAAGAATACCGTCATGGCGATTCTCAATATCCATTAAAAGTAGTGGGCGATACCGATAGAACCGGTACTCGTGTCCGTTTCTGGCCAAGTGCCGAGACTTTTAGTCAGACCATTTTTAATGTTGATATTTTGGCGCGTCGTTTGCGTGAACTGTCGTTCCTGAACGCAGGTGTGCGTATTGTGCTGCGTGACGAACGCATTAATGCCGAGCATGTCTTTGATTATGAAGGTGGTCTGTCTGAGTTCGTTAAATATATTAACGAAGGCAAAACTCACCTGAATGATATTTTCCATTTCACTGCTGCACAGGCCGATAACGGTATTACGGTAGAAGTCGCATTGCAGTGGAATGATTCTTATCAGGAAAATGTACGTTGCTTTACCAACAACATCCCGCAAAAGGATGGTGGTACGCATTTGGCCGGTTTCCGTGCTGCGTTGACCCGTGGTTTAAACAACTACATGGACAGCGAAAATATCCTGAAAAAGGAAAAAGTTGCGGTATCGGGTGATGATGCGCGTGAAGGCCTGACTGCCATCGTGTCAGTCAAAGTACCTGATCCAAAATTCTCTTCACAGACCAAAGAAAAACTGGTGTCGAGTGAAGTTAAAACGGCTGTTGAACAGGCCATGAACAAGGCATTTTCTGAATATTTATTGGAAAATCCACAAGCAGCCAAAGCGATTGCTGGCAAGATCATTGATGCAGCACGTGCGCGTGATGCAGCGCGTAAAGCACGTGAAATGACACGTCGTAAGAGTGCGCTGGATATTGCCGGTCTTCCAGGCAAACTGGCCGATTGTCAGGAAAAAGATCCAGCTTTGTCTGAACTGTACCTGGTCGAGGGTGATTCTGCAGGTGGTTCAGCCAAGCAAGGTCGTAACCGTAAAATGCAGGCGATTTTACCACTGAAAGGTAAGATCCTGAATGTGGAACGTGCCCGTTTTGACCGTATGATTTCCTCTGCTGAAGTCGGTACGCTGATTACCGCACTCGGCTGTGGTATTGGTCGTGAGGAATATAATCCGGACAAACTGCGTTATCATAAAATCATCATCATGACCGATGCTGACGTCGATGGTTCACACATCCGTACGCTGCTGTTGACCTTCTTCTTCCGTCAAATGCCAGAACTTGTGGAACGTGGTCATATCTATATTGCCCAGCCACCACTGTACAAGCTGAAAAAAGGCAAGCAGGAACAGTACATCAAGGACAATGATGCACTGGAAACTTACCTAATTTCGAATGCGATTGATGAGCTGGAACTGCATATCAGTGCAGAAGCGCCTGCGATTCGTGGTGAAGCACTGGCAAATGTGATTGCTGATTATCAGACTTCCCAGAAGAGCTTGGCACGTTTGACCCAGCGTTATCCTGCGAGTCTGCTTGATGCACTACTTTCACTGGAAGGTTTTAAGCTGGATCAGCTGGAAGACAAAACCTATGTGGAAACATGGGGTGAGAATCTGCGTGCAGCGATTGAAGCCATTCAGCCAACATTACGTCCAGAATTAACCCTGGAGCGTTTTGAAAAAGAACTGGCAGATGGTCAAAAAACTGCAAGCTGGTTGCCACGTATCACGATCTATGTACATAACTTGCCACATAGCTACCTGTTAGACTCAGTACTGTTAGGTTCAAGTGAATATGCACGTTTATTAAAGAACTCGAAGAGTTGGTTTAGCCTGCTTGAAGAGGGTGCATATTTACAAAAAGGCGACCGCAAGATTCAGGTTAGCAATTTCCATCAGGTTTGGCAGCATATCTTGCAGGACTCACGTCGTGGCATGATGATCCAGCGCTATAAAGGTCTGGGTGAGATGAATGCGGAACAGTTGTGGGAAACCACCATGGATCCAGACAACCGTAACATGCTGCAAGTGACAGTTACCGATGCGATTGAAGCGGATCGTATGTTCTCTTGCTTGATGGGCGATGACGTAGAACCACGTCGTGCTTTCATTGAAGAAAATGCCTTGAATGCAGATATTGATGCATAACCCTTCAGGATAAAATCAGATATAAAAAAGCGCCTTTCGAGGCGCTTTTTTTAGACCAATTTTTTTACTCATATCCTGTGAGCTAGGCAAAATAAAGTAATTTTGGACCGATTTTTAGATATGGAACGGGTTCATTTAGGTTTTAAAAAGCCAAGTTGAGTAAGCCAAATCGACTCTAAGAAAGGGTTTATGTATAGAGATTACCAACTCGGGAGAATACCTGAAATCTGGAGTGAATCTATCGTTATAAAAATGATCTGCATCAGAACTTCTAAAATAATTTTTGAATAGGAAAGTGAGTTAGAAAGACGTTCTTTATACGATGAGAAGTTTGCATGCAGTTCACGACACTAGGTGAAAACTGGATCAGTCAAAGTGGTATTAGAGGAATATAAATGCAATAAAACTGATCAAATATTCAGTTTGGATTTGGCTGAAAATAATAAATACTCCCCCATGTAGAAAAACTAAGTTCTCAATCACTTATAAAAAATTTGGTGTAATAAATTAAAGAATACGTGAGTGATATTGCTTTAAGTGTGTAGTAATCCTGATCAAATATGTGGATAACTTTGAAGTTATCCGTAATTTTTATGTGAATAAGATAATATTTTTCCACAAACTTTAATCCATGTATTAATTCTTCATTTTAAATTCAAATTTAAACTCTCTTGTCTTGTGGGTAAGTGTTTTTAAATTTAAAATGGCATTTTAAATTTAAAAGGGATTTGGCGAGATATCGCTAGTATGACCAGACGATTCCTTGGATTGGTTTTAAAATAAAAAATTATTATAAATTAAATACTTGTAAATATAGTGTAGTTTCTCTAATCATTACCGTGGAACATATTTTTAATTAAAAATTCAGGATGTAGCTAAACTACATAATTGATTTAATAATCAAGTGAACTTTCATTTTTATTTAAAATCATACTTTTATCGATTTTTGCTTAACTTTTTTATTTCTCATTTTTGAGTTATTTCTTGATTTCATTATTGAAAATCGGGCATTTCTTTTATTACTCGATAGAAAAGAGGGAGGGAATCGCTGAAATGATATTGATTAGGAACAAGAAAAAGAGGATTGATAAAATGACGATGAAAAATAAAAAAGCGCCTGACGGCGCTTTTTTTTAATCATATTTATGGTGTTAGAATGACTTTACGACAGTCTTCTTCCTTTTTATCAAAAATACGGTAACCTTCCGCAGCATCTTCCAGTTTCATGCGATGGGTAATAATCAGATCTGGAGACAGATCTCCATTTTCAATATGTTCTAGCAACTGCGGCAAGTAATTATGCACATGGGTTTGTCCCATTTTAAAGGTCAAACCTTTGTCAAAGGCATCACCAAACAGGAAGCCATGAATTGGACCGGCATAAACTCCAGGTACACTCACCACACCGCCGCGACGGACCGCTGCAATACATTGTCTTAGCGCTGAACCACTCGAACCTTCTAATTTCAGGTTGGTCATTACGGTTTCCAGCATGCTACCTTTGGCTTCAAAACCGACCGCATCAATGACGGCATCGACTCCACGATAACCCGTGGTATTTTGAATGATAAATTCAGCGGCATCGACTTCATCAAAATTGACGGGAATTACCCCATAGGTTTGATGCGCGAAACGCAAACGGTAAGGGTGGTGATCGACCATAAATATCTGCTCGGCACCGAGCATCCGCGCGCAGGCAGCAGCCAGCAGACCGACCGGGCCAGCACCATAAATCGCCACACTGGAACCTCGACCGACTTGGGCATTATTCACTGCTTGCCACGCAGTTGGCAGAATATCGGTCAGGAATAATACTTTTTCATCAGGCAGGGAACCCGGCACCTTAAATGGTCCGACATTGCCTTTGGGGATCCGTACATATTCAGCCTGACCACCCGGTATACCACCATACAGATGGCTAAAGCCAAATAAAGCTGCCCCTGGTGGGATCTGTTTTTTGTTGAGAATTGCACCACGACCGGTATTGGTATTTTCACAGGCAGCCATGAGTTCATGTTCACAGAAAAAACAGTGACCGCATGCAATCACAAAGGGAATAATCACCCGGTCACCTTTTTTGACTTCGCTTACTTCTGGGCCGACTTCTTCTACAATTCCCATAAATTCATGGCCGAAAATATCACCGTCTTCAGTGGCCGGGATTTTTCCCCGGTATAAATGCAGATCTGAGCCACAGATGGCGGTGGCTGTCACCCGTAAAATAACGTCATCTGGTTCCTGAATCACTGGATCTGGAACGGATTCAACTCGTACATCCCGAGCACCATGATAGGTAAGAGCACGCATGCGGATTTCCTCTCTCTAGTTCAACATTAAACAGACTCGTAGCAAGGCTGCCAAAAATTAAAAAACACTTGTATTAGAGCCTTAGGATGAAACAGTGCGCTGTAAATTAATGTATGAAATAAGGCATCCAACTGTTTAAAAAATAAACTTATATAGGATTTACGTAATTTGTGACCTTATGTGTCGAATGAGTAGAAAAGAATCGAATTAAAGAAGCATCTAGACATAAATGAAAAAATACAGAGGTGAAAAGGTAAGAGAAAACATTAAAAATAGTGAATAAAAAAGAGATGAACAACGTTAGTCATTCATCTCTTATCTTGAATCTTAGTGGAAGAGTTTTAGAAAGACTGTTCCAGACTTTCCAGTTCCATCATCAGTTCCAGCATCTGTTCTTCGGCTGTTTCCAGTTTGGCTTTGAGCTCAGTTTGCTCATTCATCAGTTTCAGCAAATCATTTTTACGTGATGCTTCGTATAAAGCACTGTCACCCAGCAGGTTTTCAATTTCAATCAGTCGCGGCTGTAGTTTGGCCATCTGTGCTTCGCATTTTTCAATATTCTTGCGAATCGGACGACTTAGTTCCCGCTGGCGAGCAGCTTCCTTACGTTGTGCTTCCTTGTCCAGTTTGGAAATAGTCGGTTTGACTTCGACTTGGGATTTCACCGGTTCTGCTGGCTTTTGCCCATTTTTAATCATCTCAATACGGGCTTGGCGTAACCAGTCAGCATAGGCAGTAAGATCACCATCAAACTCACGGCATTGACCATTATGTACCAGTAGCAGTTCATCACAGACGCTGGCGATGAGCTGACGTTCATGCGAAACTAGAACTACCGCGCCCTGAAAATCTTGTAAAGCCATAGTCAGTGCATGACGCATATCCAGGTCTAAATGGTTGGTCGGCTCATCCAGAATCAGTACATTCGGACGCTGCCAAACAATCAGTGCTAGGGCCAAACGTGCACGTTCACCGCCTGAGAAGCTTTCGCTTGGCGTATCCATACGTTCGCCACTAAAACCGAAACTACCCAAGAAGGAGCGTAGACTGGCTTCACTGATTTTTTTATCTGCGATACGTGCCAGCTGTAACATTGGGCTGGCATTACCATCCAGTGCATCCATTTGATGCTGGGCAAAATAACCAATATTCAGTAATTCTGAATCTTTCCGCAGACCCTGAATCAGTTTCAGGTCACCGACCAGCGATTTAATCAGCGTGGATTTACCGGCACCATTCATCCCAAGCAAACCGATCCGGCTGTTTGGCGTGATCTGTAAATTTACATTGGTGACAATCAGCTTGTCGCCATAACCAATATCGGCATGTTCCAGTTGCAATAACGGCGAACTCATTTTGGTCGGTTCACGGAAACTGAAGGTAAATGGCGTATCGACATGGGCTGCAGATAGTTCCTGCATTCGTTCCAGCTGTTTGATCCGGCTCTGTGCCTGTTTGGCTTTGGTCGCTTGCGCTTTAAAACGGTCAATATATTTTTGCAGATGCGCGCGGGTTTCCAGCTGCTTTTCATACGCCTGTTGCTGCTGCGCTAAACGCTCACTACGGGTGCGCTCAAAAGTCGAATAGTTACCGGTATATAAAATCAGTTCCTGATTTTCGATATGTAAAATGTGATCGGTAATCGCATCGAGGAAGTCCCGGTCATGCGAAATCAGTACCAGCGTACCTTCATAGGCTTTCAGCCAGTCTTCGAGCCAGAGAATTGCGTCCAAGTCCAGATGGTTGGTTGGTTCATCGAGGAGCAGTAAGTCTGATCGGCTCATCAGGGTACGTGCCAGATTCAAACGCATACGCCAGCCACCGGAAAAACTTGAAACATCCAGTTGTGATTGATGTTCAAAGAAGCCCAGACCCGCCATCAATTGCGAGGCTTTGGCAGGAGCTGAATAACCTGAAATTTCATCAAAACGGCCATATAAATGCCCTAGTTCTGCATCATCCAGTTGATCTGGCTGCTCAAGTTTCTGCTGAATCTCCCAGTATTCTTCATCACCTGATAATACGAAATCAATGGCTTTCATATTCAGCGCTTTAATTTCCTGAGCCATATGCGCCACGGTCCACACCGCAGGACGGGTCAATGAACCCGTATCTGACTCCATGCCGCCCAGCAAGGCTGAAAACAGGGTTGATTTCCCGGCACCATTGACACCGGTTAGGCCAATTTTCCATCCTGGGTGTAACTGCATCGACGCTTTTTGAAATAAAACACGTCCACCGCGACGTATAGATAACTGGTCTAACTGAATCATTGAGAAATCAAAGCTAAGAAATAAGATGCGCCTATTCTAAAGGAAAGCCCTGTGAAAATGAAAAATCTTACCGGTTTTGCTGAAATGATTGTGCTTTTCATCTCTGTCAATTCATCTGGGATAGACGCATAAGTTGAGTAAAAGCTCTATTTTATGCATGAACAGTGGTTTATAGTTCAGGCTGATGGAGCAAAAAATATCATAGAGTCAAATAAAAATGAAAAAGGGATGTTTAATTTTATCGGCACTGGGCATTTTGGTGTCGACTTCAACTCAAGCCAGAGTGAATGTCTGTGTTTTTGATTTACTGGGGAAATCTGGTGAGTCTTACAAACTGCTGGAGGAATGGGCGCTGGCAGCAAAAGGCTGGGGTGCCGAAATTCAGCTAAGCGCTTATCAGGATGAAGCCAAGGTCGATCAGGACGTCAAAGCCGGAAAATGTGATGCCTTCTATATGACCTCAATGCGTGCCCGGGCTTATAACAAATTTGCTGGATCGATTGATGCAATTGGCGGCGTGCCGAATAATGACATTGCCATGAAAGCCATCAGCTATGTACTGGATAAACGCAATAGCAAACGCCTGATCACCCAGATTGGCAAAGAAAAATTCGAAGTGGCGGGTATTGGTCAGATTGGCCCAGCCTATATTTTTGTTCGTGATCGTACTCTAAATAAACTGGAACAGGTCAAAGGCAAGAAATTTGCCGTGCTGCATTATGACTATGCGCAAAAAATCATGGTCGACCGGATTGAAGCAGTACCGGTCATGTCGGAAATTTCCAATTTTATTCGCAAGTTTAATCAGGGCGAAGTGGATATTGTCGCTGCACCGGCTTATGCATTTAAACCGCTGGAATTACAGAAAGGACTAGGCCGTCAAGGCGCAATGATTAATTTTCCGGTGATTAATGTCACTGCTGATCTGATTATTCGTCAGGAAAAGTTTCCGGCAAGCTTTGCCGCACAATCCCGAAACTGGTTTGTGAAACAGTTACCGCGCAGCTTTGCCATGGTCAAGCGCATGGAAGCTGAGATTCCAAGCAAATATATTCTGAATCTAAGCCGTGAAGATCGTGTGGCCTACCAAAAGATTCTGCGTGATGGGCGGATCGATTTAACCAAACAGGGGATTTATGATCAGGGCATGATGAACGTATTGAAACGCGCGCGTTGTACGGTAGAAAGAACCAATTTTGAATGTTCGATTGGTGGCGAATAAATCTGAAATCATGTATATCTTTGTAACTATATCTGGGTAAATGTAATTATAAGAAAGCAGTTTTAAATATTAAGATATTGATATTTAAATATATATTTAAAAATAACTTAGGCAACTATTGCTGATTTATCTTTATAGGCCAAAATGCCGGTTTTAAATGGAGTAAATGCTCTATTTTTTTTAATTAAACTTGCTTAATATTTGTCCCGTGTACGGACACTCAGCGAATAACAAGATTTCAAAGGATAACTACAATGAAAAAAACACTCTTATCATTGGCTGCATTCTCTGCATTTGGTTTTGCAAGTGCGGCGCATGCAGAAAAAGTCGATATCTGTGTGTTTGACTTACTGGGTAAATCCGGTGAGTCTTTCCAGATGGCACAAGAATGGGCACTGGCTGCAAAAGGCTGGGGCGCAGAAATTAATCTGATTGCCCGTCAGGATGAAGCGGTTGCCGACAATGACTTCAAGGCCGGTAAATGTGATGGCGTGTTTATGACCGCCATGCGTGCCCGTCAATACAATAAATTTGCCGGTTCTATTGATGCACTGGGTGGTGCACCAAGTAATGCTATTGCCCAGCGTGCGATCAGTTTTGCTCTCGACAAACGTAATGCAGGCAAAATGGTGACCAATATGGGCGGCAAAAAATATGAAATTGCCGGTATTTCTCCGCTGGGTTCGGCATTTATTTTTGTTCGTGACAAAAATATCAATTCGATTGAAAAGGCTGCAGGTAAAAAATTCGCAGTACTCGGCTATGACGATGCCCAGAAAATCATGGTACAGCGCGTCGGTGCACAGGCCGTCATTTCCGATGTGTCCAACTTTGTGGCCAAATTTAACAATGGTCAGGTGGATATGGTGGGTGCGCCTGCCTATGCCTACAAGCCATTAGAAATCTATAAAGGTCTGGGTAATAACGGCGCGATGTTTAATTTCCCGGTGCTGCATGTGACGTCTGATTTTGTGATTCGTCCAGAAAAATTCCCCGCAGGTTTTGGACAGAAATCGCGTGACTGGTTTATCAAAAACCTGCCAAAGAGCATGGCCATGATCAAACGTCTGGAAGCCGGTATTCCGTCGAAATATAAAATGAACCTGAACGTTGAAGATAAAACCAAGTATCAGAAAATGTTACGTGATGGCCGGATGGACATGACCAAACGTGGAATCTATGATGCCAGCATGATGTCAGTATTAAAACGTGCCCGTTGTTCTGTCGATAAGGCCAACTTTGAATGTTCAATGGCTGGCGAATAATCTGATTTTTAAAGCAAAAAGCTTAGAGTGATCTAGGCTTTTTTTATGGCTGAACCAGGTCAGATCTGCCATTGTGCAGCAAATAAAATAGCTTAAGCTTAATCTAAATATTAAATTCGAATGTTTCATATAAAAAACAATCACATGTGACTAAAACTTCAATAACAAAAACAAGCGATAAGGAAATGAAGATGATGCATAGAGGATGGAAAGTACTGGCATTGGCTACAGCGACACTGGCTGTTTCAGGTCTGGCGCAAGCCAAACAGGTGATTTGCGTATTTGATCTGGTCGGTAAAAACGGTGATGTCTATAGTGTGATGAAAGACTATCAGTTGGCGGCCAAAAACTGGGGGGCAGATGTCGAATTGCGGGTGAATACCAATGAAGCCGTGGTCGCAGAAGATTTTAAAGCCGGGAAATGTGACGGCATTAGTGTGACTGGAATGCGTGGCCGTCAATTTAACAAGTTTACCGGTTCTCTGGATGCAATCGGGGCTATCACCGATCTGAATCTGGCGGTTAAAGTCATGCAGGGCCTGGCCAGTCCCACCTTCGCCAAACAAATGCTGCAAGGTAAATATGAAATTGTTGGAGTGATTCCGGTAGGTGATGCTTTTCTGTTAGTGAACGACCGCAGTATCAATACTGTTGCCAAAGCAGCCGGTAAAAAAATTGCGGTACTAAGCCATGACGAAGCACAAAAAATCATGGTACAGCAGGTTGGTGCACAAGCAGTGAGTGCCGAAATCAGCAATTTTGCCAGTATGTTTAACAATGGTCAGGTGGATATTATCGGTGCACCAGCTGCAGCATTTAAGCCTTTAGAATTACATAAAGGGTTGGGTAGTAAAGGTGCGATTGTGAATTATCCGGTATTGCAGGTTACAGGTAATATTATTATCCGTCCTGATAAATTCCCGGCAGGATACGGACAAAAATCACGTGAATGGGTCAAGAGCCAGTTACCACGTGCCTTTGGTATTTTGGGTAAAATGAAAGCGGATATTCCTTCGAAATACTGGATGGATATTCCTGCGGCAGATAAACCAGGTTATCAGAAAATGATGCGGGATTCCCGAATTGACCTGACCAAACGCGGCGTTTATGACAAACGCATGATGAAATTGCTGTGGCAATTCCGTTGCAAACAGAATCCGACAAATTTTGAATGTGCCTTACAGGATGAGAACTACAAATAATCCTGATAAAATTACTCTGATTTGACTTTTAATCTGTAGAGACTGACCATATATTGAGTGTGCTATACTTAAATATGGTCTTTTCTTTTTAAAGACATTCCATTCAACAGAGGAATCCGCCATGAATGCCCAAGCGCTTGTGCTCACCGACAATGCCGCAAATAAAGTACGCCAGTTGCGTGACAGTGAAGGTAACCAAGACTTAATGCTCCGTGTCTATGTGACCGGTGGCGGCTGTTCAGGTTTCTCTTATGGCTTTAACTTTGCAGAAAGCCAGAATGAAGATGATGCAGAATTCGCCAATGGCGATGTTAAAGTCCTGGTCGATTCACTGAGTTATCAGTATCTGGTTGGTTCGGTAGTAGATTATTTAGAAGGTCTGGAAGGCTCACGTTTCGTGGTACAAAACCCGAATGCGACCACGACCTGTGGTTGTGGATCTTCATTCTCGATCTAAATCCATGCATAAAAAAAGTCCTCTCAATGAGGACTTTTTTTATGCATGGAAAAAGTTTAGCTATCCAGTTTTACCGCTTCAAGCAGGTCAAAGATCACGCTGGTGACATCCTGATTCAACTCGCGGTTATTAAAAATTTCATAGGCGCTAATGGTAATGTCGGTATCACTTGGTAACAGACGCTGTTCTTCTTCGATCAGGTCATTAATCGGCAATAAGGTCTGTTTGATTTCCAAATGCAGAATATCTTTATATTCCAGATTTTCATCGTCGAGTTCAATCAGTTGTTCATTGAAATAAGGCAGCAAAATCGAATGAAGATAGGGTTGGATGTCCTCGATATCAAAGATCTCGATATCACGGGTTTCATCAATCGTACTAATGTGGTCATTTACTTCAATTAAAATATGGTAGTAACTCACACGAATCTCCAAAGATGGCCTAAACAATGTAGCCAATCACAATAACATGAAATCAGAATAGAGTGTTTTTTATAATACTTATACACTTAAATTAATTAAGGAATTCAAGCTGATCATTTAACGGTTATAAAGCAAGGTCTTGTCTGCAGGTCGCAGCTGGAAGTGTTGCAGATTCTGTTTACCCAGCACCGGATACATCAGTGCTTCCGGGTCATTATGGTGATACAGACCCAAGGCATGTCCGAGTTCATGTGCCAGAGTCAGGCGGAGATCATCTTCTGCATCAAATTGATAGACATGAATTTGATTGCCCATAAACACACCTTTATGAAATTCGCGGGCAGGGAAACGCTGTTGGGCTTGAATGATATTCTGTTGATGATTTTGCAGACCATGTTGATGCATGGAAACATTCATATTAAAGGAACTTTGCTGTTCCTGCAGGTATTGAAGTTCCCGTTGAAAATTTTCCGATTTACGCTGTAAAGCCAAAACTTCATATTCAATTTGCTCACGCTCATAAGCAGATAAATTCGGCTGACGGCGTCGTTGCTGTAAGGCCTGAAATTCACTATTGATCTGATCTCTTTGCTGGATCAGGCGTTGCTGCTGACTTTCCAGATGCTGATGGGATGCTTCCAGGTTTTTGACCTGACGTTGATACTTGGCGTCATCTGCCAGCAACTGTTTTTCGACTTTCTTTAAGGCATCATAGTCTTGCTGGCGCTGATCATAGATCAGGTGAATACTCAGCCTAGCATTTTCATCATAGACCATCAAATCGTCACGATTGCTTCCCTGATGCCAGATCTCGATGGCTTCCTTGCTCAGTTGAATCACTTGATCTTTACTCAGTCCAAAGCCTGAATCGACCTGATCAATCCGGAAACGTAAGCGGGTATCGAAAGGATGAGTCAAACGATCAGCCAGCGAGTTATAGCGCAGTTGAGGATGGGTTTTGGCCTGCATATGCAGATAGGCAGACATGATCAATCCCACCACGAGCAGACAGAGCAGAAGACGCATATTTTTTATTTAAATGTTTATTTTTTAAAAATATAGCTTAATTTTAATGCCTTTCCCATGCTTATTTGCATCATCCTTCAGCTTTTGGATAAAGCCCTAATTCGGCCAAAGCCTGCTGCAAAATTTCAAGGCGGATCGCCGGATCCATACCATTTTGCATCTGCATATTCAGTGAAAATGACACGATCTCGGCTTGCGGTGTTTCAACCCAGCCGGTAAGCCAGCCGACTTGAGGTTGTACATCCATGCCCCAACCGGATTTGGCATATAGGCGATAAGCTTGCCGTTCCTGTAAAAGTAACATGGCTTTAACTTGCTGCTGGACTTGAGGATCAAAGGCCAGTTGCTCTCGGGCTAGAGCAGAGACAAATTCGACTTCCTGTTTTGGAGTGATTTTCAAAGGGCCTACCAACCAGAAGTTATCGACCTGTTGACCAATCTGCTGATTACCAAATTGGATGCGTTGTACTTCCTGTTGCATCAGTTCAAGGCCAATACGACGCGCCAGTTCCTGATAGACGGGTACAGGCAGACGATTGCATGGCTTCACCGAGAGTCATATCTTTTTCCCAGGCTGAAAAACTGCGTTTCTTGCCATCCCATTTAAAAATCTCATTGGTTGTGGCTTTACCATGTTGTAGACCAATCAGGACATTGAGCATTTTGAAAGTAGAGGCTGGAACATATTCGGTACCTGCACGGCTTAAATCATTGTCATAGACCTGTATCTGTTGATCACGCTGAATCACTAAAATTCCAGAAGTCTTGGCTTGATCAAATAATTGGGCAATGGCTTGGGTAGATTGAGTTGAAGTGCTTTGAAAAGAGGGGGGAGATGAAACGGGCAGGCTACACGCCGTCAGGCCCAAGCAACTTAGTAAAGACAGCAAAATCAGAATTTTCATGAGTTCAGGGTATTTTAATGTTTGATTTAACTTAAACAGCTTTTCCTGAAAATACGATCAAATTTTGGTAATTTTTATTTTATTCCTTCAAGTTGAGACATAAAAAAACCGCGCTTTCGCGCGGTTTTTTTAGTTAAACCGACAAATTATTTCTTGTCATCTTTTACTTCAGTGAACTCAGCATCTACAACGCCGTCGTCCGCTTTTTGAGATTGACCTTCGCCGCCTTGGAATGCGTTTGGATCAAAACCTTGCGCACCGCCTTGGCCTTGCGCTGCTTCATATGCACGTTGTGTAATTGGCATGATGATGTTTTGCAGCGCTTCAGTTTTCGCTTTGATCTCTTCAACGTCATTTTCTTTGGTTGCAGCTTCAAGCTCAGAAACCGCAGTTTCGATTGCAGTTTTTTCGTCTGCAGTCACTTGTTCACCAAGATCTTTCACTGCTTTTTGTGAAGAAGCAACTAAAGCATCCGCTTCGTTGCGTGCTTTTGCAAGCTCTTCAAATTTACGGTCTTCTTCAGCATTCGCTTCAGCATCTTTGATCATTGCTTCGATTTCAGCATCAGACAAACCTGAGTTTGCTTTAATCTGGATCGATTGCTCTTTACCAGTGCTCTTGTCTTTCGCAGATACTTTCAAGATACCATCAGCATTGATGTCGAAAGATACTTCAATTTGTGGCACACCACGTGGCGCAGGTGGGATGTCGCCTAACTGGAAGTTACCCAACAATTTGTTTTGCTGCGCCATTTTACGTTCACCTTGGTAAACTGAAATGTCTACAGCAGGCTGGTTGTCCGCAGCAGTTGAGAACACTTGAGATTTCTTTGCAGGAATCGTGGTGTTTTTCTCGATGATTGCAGTCAACACGCCGCCCATAGTTTCAATACCAAGTGTCAACGGAGTTACGTCAAGTAGAAGTACGTCAGTTTTGTCACCTGAAAGTACCGCACCTTGAATCGCAGCACCCATGGCTACTGCTTCGTCAGGGTTTACGTCTTTACGTGGCTCTTTACCGAAGAATTCTTGAACCTTCTGTTGAACCATTGGCATACGAGACTGACCGCCCACCAGGATTACGTCAGAGATGTCAGAAGTCGAAAGACCCGCATCTTTAAGCGCAATACGGCAAGGTTCAATGGTACGCGCAACCAGGTCAGCAACCAGACCTTCAAGTTTTGCACGTGTTACGTTGATCACTAAGTGTTTAGGACCAGTCGCATCAGCAGTGATGTATGGAAGGTTGATTTCAGTTGCATTTGAAGAAGAAAGCTCGATTTTCGCTTTCTCCGCAGCTTCTTTTAAACGCTGTAACGCCAGTGGATCTTGTTTCAGGTTAAAGTTTTGTTCTTTCTTGAACTCTTCAACCAGGAACTCGATTAACGCGTTATCGAAGTCTTCACCACCTAGGAATGTATCACCGTTAGTCGACAATACTTCAATTTGCTGGTCGCCATCAAGGTCCGCAATTTCAATGATTGAAACGTCGAAAGTACCACCACCCAAGTCATAAACCGCGATTTTACGATCGCCTTCTTTCTTGTCCATACCAAACGCAAGTGCCGCAGCAGTTGGCTCGTTGATGATACGTTTAACTTCTAAACCTGCAATTTTACCTGCATCTTTAGTTGCTTGACGCTGTGCATCGTTGAAGTAAGCAGGAACAGTAATAACAGCTTCAGTTACGGTTTCGCCCAGGTAATCTTCAGCAGTTTTCTTCATCTTTTTCAAGATTTCAGCAGAAACCTGTTGTGGCGCCAATTTTTTGTCGTTGACATCAACCCAAGCATCACCGTTGTCAGCTTTGATGATTTTGTAAGGAACCAGACCGATATCTTTTTGTACCGCTTGGTCTTCATAACGACGACCGATCAAACGTTTGATCGCGAACAATGTATTTTTCGGATTCGTTACTGCTTGACGCTTTGCAGATTGACCTACCAGAATTTCGCCATCTTTATAGGCAATAATAGATGGAGTGGTACGCGCGCCTTCAGCGTTTTCGATTACTTTAACTTTGTCGCCTTCAAGTACTGCAACACATGAGTTTGTAGTACCTAAGTCAATACCAATGATTTTAGCCATTTGGATGTTTCCTCTAAAATTTTTTTGTGATTTACACTTGTTATCCGATATGAGAGCCGTTCGATTTTTTTCAAGTAAAATTTTTGAAAAATTTCACAAACTCCCGAATTTATTTGGCTTAAGCGCCGACCATCACCATGGCAGGACGCAATAAGCGACTGTTAAGCGTGTAGCCTTTTTGCAAAACAGTCCCAATTTCATTTGCTTTGGCATTTGGATCAATCCCGACTGCCTGGTGCAGGTCAGCATTGAAACCGTTGTTGGTGTCTACTGCCACAACCCCAAATTTCTCCAAGGTATGCAATAAAGATTTAAGCGTCAGTTCAACGCCTTCACGCAATGGTGTTTGCTCTTCACCTGCAGCCACAATGGCACGCTCCAGATTGTCGACTGTTTCTAGAAGCTCTTTAGAGAACTTTTCCAGAACCGTATCTTTATGCTTTTCAGATTCACGCTGAATACGTTCAACACTCTTTTGTGCTTCATAGACTGCATTGGCGGTACGGGCTTTTTCTAACTTCAAGTCACCTTCAAGCTGCGCAATCTGCTCTTGTAAAGACTCAACGGAAACTTCAGCCTGCTCGGTTTCAGCTTGAGTTTGCGCTGTATCTTGTTCCGCTTGCTCTTGCTCAAGTTGTTGAGCTTGCTCGTTTTGCTCAGTCGCCATTGATTTACTCCGTTTAAATGGGTTCTTAAACATGTACAGTCCTTAGGCCTCAGTGTTCACTGCGTTTATGCTGAACTGCCATGGTTGTGAAGTTCTTGATTACCTAAAGAAATCGGGGCAGGGTGTAAAAATTCAAGCGTCGACCCAGATTAAATTTAAGATTTATGCAAAATACTGAATCCAGCGGACAGCAGAACAAGCTATTCAGAACACAACAACAGGATGGGATGAGAATAAAATACACGGGTATAAGCAGCCATGAATCCGGATTTTGAGCTAAATAGATTTAATTCGCGACTAAATCTAAGAATTAAGTATTTGAAAATAAATATAAAAAATGAATAATCGTATTTTTGAATCAAATTAATAATTTTAATCCGTTTTAAGTATGGGTAAAAAAATTGCATTATATTTCTATTAACAGCGACCTTGTTCAGAGGAGAGAGCCGAACCGGGTTGCTGTTGCCCTATTTTAAAGTTGCTTTTTTCAAGCTGAGTATCCCCAAAACTCAGCTTTTTTTTGCCTGTTTATTTATTAGACATAAAAACGATTAATATCTAAGCAATAAAGTCTTTCACAATAGATGAACTTTTAGTTAATATTTATTCCAGATTCTATCGCTGTAGTTTCTTCTTATTTTGAAATGTGTTTTCGTGGCTTATCCTGTTCTCTAGATAAGCCTTTTTTTTGCCTAGAATTTACCGATTTTGAATTTGTTGGAATCAGTTGTCTCTATTTTAGCGTTATGTAAGATAAAACTTACAGCTTGGATAGTGAATCTCGGCTTCATCAGAGCCAGTTGATCCGATAGGATAATTTATGTAGAGAACAGGATGTTCTGGTTGAATTGCTGAGAAGCATAAGCGAAGTGGAAGTTCGTTTAACATAACCCTCTACAAAGGCCCTAAAGAAATTTTCTTTAGGGCCTTTGTTTATCAGGAAGCTATCTTTTTCGATTTAAAAAGCTCAGTCTGGGCTTTTAATAGAGAAGACAATTCAAGTCTTAATCACGACGATCGCGTGAGCGTTGTTCCTGATGGCGTCGGTTGTCATTCCAGCGTTGATTAGAACGGTTTTGCTGGACTTTTTTACTGCGCTGATCTGTTGCACGTTTACGCTCCAGATCCTGACGACGTTTACGTTCTGCCTCTACCTGTTTTTGCCGTTGCGTCATGATATTTTTACGTTGCTGTTCATGGCGCTGCCGTTCCAGTTGGCTTTTACGTCGATCCAGCTCTAACTGTCTTTTACGATCCTGCTCCCAATTGCGACGTTGTAATTCCTGTTTACGTCGATCCAGTTCAATGCGTTTGCGTTGCTGTTCATATTCCCAGCGTTGCCGCTCATAGCGATGATCTTGTTCATAACGCCGGTCCAGTTCATAGCGACGGTCATAACGCTGATCATAGCGGCCATCATAATAGCCACCATCTTCAGGAAATGCGACGCAGCCTACAGCTAAAAATGCAGTCGCCAAAGACAAAGCTATAATTTTGCTAGCCATAGGCATCCTCCCGATTTGCAATAAAAAATATACTTAAGCTCGCAAAAGTACGTCAAAAATAACCTTTAAACGGTCAATGACATCTTCTATAAATGAGGGTAACGTATCGGACAGAAGCTATATGTACATTGATATTAAGACTTATATAAGAATATGGTCACTGAAACGCTAATCGTGTAGAAACTATGAAGAATTAAGAGAATAAGGACTAAAAATAATGACTGTGAATCCTCCGGTTCTGAAAAGTGTGATGGAAAAAGGACAAGGGACGGCAGCGCGTATGCTGGACCGCTTACCTGGTATTGCACAGGAAACATTGGTTAAGGCCCTGGATTATCCTCATGTCTATCCTGATTTAGACCCTTTGGTTAAATGCCTGATGGCCATCCAGATAAAACAGGGGCATAGCAGTTTTATCAGTGAGGATCTCGCACATTCGCGCACATTGTTTGATGCACGTATGAAAGCCATCCGGGCTAGACCGACCGCGGTCAAATTTGTCGAAGAGCTTCGCCTTCCTCTACAGAGTGGCAGCATCTTTGCCCGGCATTATCATCCAGCTCCACAAAAGAAGTTGCCGATGGTGATTTTTTATCATGGCGGTGCATTTATGGTGGGCGGTCTGGATACTCACGATGAATTCTGTCGCTTGCTGGCAGTGCATGCCAAAGTACAGGTGTTAAGTGTGGCTTATCCGCTGACGCCAGAATTTAGTCCCTTACAAATGGTACAAGTCTGTGAAGATGCCTTGGCTTGGGCACATCAGCATAGCAAGCAGCTAAAAGTCTATAAAAATCGCATTGCCGTGGCAGGGGACAGCGCAGGCGGGAATCTGGCTACTGTCGTGGCACAGCGCAGTGCCGGTAAATCTTATGCCGCACGAGCACAGCTTTTGCTTTATCCGGCGCTCGACTTTAAAAGTCGCCATCCTTCTTTTTATGCTTATAAAGATGGACTGGTACTTTCGGAGCAGGATATTGATCTGGTGACCTTCATGTATGCCCAAACTCATCAGATTGAACTGGATGACCCACTGATTTCGCCGACCTATGGTGAATTGCAGAACTTGCCGCCGAGCTATGTAATTACTGCACGTCATGATGTTCTGCATGATGAAGGTTCAATCTATGCACATAAACTACGTCAGAATGGCGTGAGTGTTCATTATGATGAATATACCGATCAGGCACATGGTTTTATCAATCTGACGCCGATCTCCCGCCGTGCCAAAAAATATGTGATTGAGATCAGCAAAAACTTCCGCAAATTCTGGGACAAAAATAGTTAAATCGAAAGCATGAATGCAAAAAGGTGTTTCTCATGAAACACCTTTTTTTATAGCTAAGTTTTTATCAGTCTTTACACTTTGCTACTGATCTGCGCTTCAGGAAAGATCAGATTGAATTTGGGGACATAAAAGCTTTGCAGCAATTTGGCTTTGGAAAAATCTGGAAATATATTCTCGGCATCTTTCCACTCTACTTGTGAGAGTTTGGAGAGATGACCGCGGAACTGTGGACTAAACTGAAAACGCTGCCCTTTCCAGGCTTGCTGGATTTTCAACATAGACGCTGGAATATGATGACTATTAATATAGAACTGGCGTGCAGATTTAGTTTTCTTCAATCGAATCGTCATATGCTGGTTCTGGTGCTGAATCTGACACAGTACTTCCTGATCCTTTTCCTGCCATTCAAACTGCGCATGTTCTTTGGGAATGCCCCATAAATGCTGACCATGTACCACAGACTCATGGGTAGATACATAAATTTTAGGAATCGAGCTGAGGCGCCGTTTACTAATTAAAGGATGGTCCAGAATCAGTAACTCATCATAAGGGCCAATCGGCGAGGTGTGATAACGCACCAATAAGACTTGAATCATACGACCCAGTGGAGAAGGGGCAATACGGAACTGTTTTGCTTGCTCAATAAAGCTGGGGGTCAGCCAATAATTCAGAATAAAACCCTCACCCTGCAAACGCCACGGTGGAAACTGGTGGATATTTTGCTCCTGTAATAATGCATGCTTCATTCTTATTCTCTTGTCTTTAGTCGGCAGGTCACTGCATTATGAGTTATAAAAGATTAATATATAGTCATTCACAACCATTACTTCTAAGTAGATGAGTTAATAAATGTTAAAGAAATCATTATGTGTCATCGCACTTGCTGCGGTCAGTCTGCCTAGCTTTGCTGCAAATACAATTATTGAGATGAAGACTTCATCTGGAAATATTGAAATTGAACTCTTCAATGACAAAGCCCCAATCTCGGCAAAGAACTTCGAAAGCTATGTAAAGAGCAACTTCTATAAGGACACGATCTTTCACCGCGTCATTCCAGGCTTTATGGTGCAGGGCGGTGGCTTTGATGTGAACATGCAGGAAAAAGCCAATACCAAAGCACCTATTAAAAACGAATCGTCGAATGGTCTGCAAAATAAACGCGGTACTTTAGCCATGGCCCGTACCAATCAGCCGGATTCTGCCCGAGCACAATTCTTTGTGAACCTGGTCGATAATGATTTCTTGGATCGTTCTGCTAGAAATGCCGGCTATGCGGTATTTGGTAAGGTCACTAAAGGCATGGATATCGTCGATCAGATTGCCAAAGTACCGACCCGAAACTATGGAATGCATCAAAATGTGCCGGTGAACCCTGTAAAAATCACCAGTGTGATGATTAAAGCACCAGTCGTGAAAAACTAGGCATAGAATAAAGCAGAAATATTTAATTTATATTTCTGTTTTAAAAATATGTACTTATGTAATGTATTGTATGGAATTGAACCAATTTGGTGCATAAAAATAAAACACTCGTGATTCCTGTGCGTTAAAAGCGCTTGCACGTGTAAGAAATTGCCCTATAATGAGCACATACCGACGAGATAGACGGAAACGAACGAAGCGGATCGCTGAGTTGTTAAGTATATCGAAGTCCAGCTTCTAGCACTGACGAGGTGTTAGAAAGATCATTAAGAGATTATGAAGAACAACTTGTGTGGATTTTTACTGGTTGATTGATCGAAATTATTTTCATTGATTGATGGTAGAAATTACTCGAAGTTTATTTGAGAAATATTTGTCAGAAAATTGATGAGCCAAGATTGGCACCCTTTAAGGTGCTACATAGTATTAAACTGAAGAGTTTGATCATGGCTCAGATTGAACGCTGGCGGCAGGCTTAACACATGCAAGTCGAGCGGGGAAGAGTAGCTTGCTACTTTACCTAGCGGCGGACGGGTGAGTAATGCTTAGGAATCTGCCTATTAGTGGGGGACAACATCTCGAAAGGGATGCTAATACCGCAT
>NZ_JBLVOM010000010.1:0-101889 GCF_053543775.1 Acinetobacter endophylla
CTTGAAATACCACCCTGGTAATATTGAGGTTCTAACTCTGTCCCGTTATCCGGGACGAGGACCATGTCTGGTGGGTAGTTTGACTGGGGCGGTCTCCTCCTAAAGAGTAACGGAGGAGTACGAAGGTGCGCTCAGCGTGGTCGGAAATCACGCGTAGAGTATAAAGGCAAAAGCGCGCTTAACTGCGAGACCCACAAGTCGAGCAGGTACGAAAGTAGGTCTTAGTGATCCGGTGGTTCTGTATGGAAGGGCCATCGCTCAACGGATAAAAGGTACTCTGGGGATAACAGGCTGATACCGCCCAAGAGTTCATATCGACGGCGGTGTTTGGCACCTCGATGTCGGCTCATCTCATCCTGGGGCTGAAGCAGGTCCCAAGGGTATGGCTGTTCGCCATTTAAAGAGGTACGCGAGCTGGGTTTAGAACGTCGTGAGACAGTTCGGTCCCTATCTACCGTGGGCGTTGGAAATTTGAGAGGATCTGCTCCTAGTACGAGAGGACCAGAGTGGACGAACCTCTGGTGTACCGGTTGTCACGCCAGTGGCATCGCCGGGTAGCTATGTTCGGAAGGGATAACCGCTGAAAGCATCTAAGCGGGAAGCCTACCTCAAGATAAGATTTCCCCGAGACTTTATGTCTCCTAAAGAGCCGTTGAAGACTACGACGTTGATAGGTTGGATGTGGAAGCATAGTGATATGTGAAGCTGACCAATACTAATTGCTCGTGAGGCTTGACTATACAACACCCAAACAGTTGTTGTATTAAGCTCGATTGATTCGATATTAAACAAAGTGACTTGATTTAGTTACGCTGAACGAACAAACTACTGCAACTCAGATATACCTGTTAATGAATTCTATTTGGTAGAAAGCAAGGCAAAACGTAAGACCTAGCAAGTATCCATAAACAGTTGTGCTGGCGACCATAGCAAGAGTGAACCACCTGATCCCTTCCCGAACTCAGAAGTGAAACCTCTTAGCGCTGATGGTAGTGTGGGGTTACCCATGTGAGAGTAAGTCATCGCCAGCTCATTATTCCAAAAACCCCCTGTCAAATGATAGGGGGTGTTTTTTTGTGCGAAAAATTAAGTATTTAAAAATTATTAGTCGCGAAAGGCTAGGAATTTAAAATTCAATTTGTATGTTTTTTAGTAAATCTGTGTTATAAAAAATAAAACGGCATAAAAATTGCTTATAAAACGGGATTTTCTTTTAAGGGGGGTAACAATGAGATTATCAGTGGGCATAAAAATTGCGAACTCGCTGTCATTAACTCCACAATTACAGCAAGCAATTCGGCTATTACAACTTTCAAGTCTGGAATTGGAACAAGAAGTTCAGTTGCAACTTGATAGTAATCCTCTATTAGAAAAAGTTGAAGAGCAAATTACCCTTGAAAGCTTATCTACCATTGAATCAAATAATGAAAATCACGATCTAACCAATCAACTTAACGCCGATCATCTGCCTGATGACTTACCTGTAGATACCGATTGGGACGATGTCTATACTCATCAACCTACAAGTCTGGGGGCGGCCGAGTTCGAAGAGCGTGAAGATAATCGTCAAGGGCATCAGAGTCTGCAGGAATATATGCTAGAACAAATTAATCTGTTGAATTTTTCACAGGTTGATAAATTAATTGCTTATTGCATCGTCGACTCTTTGGATGACAAAGGTTTTTTAGATGCAGAGTTGAGTGAAATTACTGCATCAGTACAACATTTGCTCTCTTCTATGGGGTCTGAAGAGGAAATTGAAGATGATGAGGTTGCCGTTGTATTAAAGCATATTCAGCGTTTGGATCCCGTAGGTGTGGGTTCTAGAAGCTTGGCCGAATGCCTATTGGTCCAACTTGATAATTTACCTGCATCAACGCCTTGTCGAAATGATGCGATCAAACTTCTGCAACATTATGAATTGTTGATTACTAATGAACTTCCTAAGCTGATTAAACAGACTGGACTTAATCCGGAGCAGTTACGCTGTGCTGTAGATTTGCTAAAAACCTTAAAACCGCACCCTGGTCTGGAATTTGAAAATAAGGAATCAGATTATCAAGTGCCAGATGTTGTGGTGATGAAAAAGAATAACTGCTGGCAAGTCAATTTGAACTCGGATGTACTGCCAAAGTTACGCATCAATTCTTTTTATGCCAAAATGATTCGTCGTGCAGATCAAAGCGATGATAATCAGTACTTGCGTAATCAGATGCTGGAAGCGAAGAACTTCATTAAAAGTATCGATGAACGACATAAAACCTTATTGAAAGTCGCGACTTGTATTGTAGAACATCAAAAAATGTTCTTGGAAATGGGGGCGGAAGGCATGAAACCTCTGGTTTTAAGAGATATTGCCGAAGAAGTTGAATTGCATGAGTCTACAGTTTCGCGTGTAACCACCAATAAATATATGCTGACCCCGCGTGGATTGTTCGAGTTGAAATATTTCTTCTCGAGTCATGTCGGGACTACTTCAGGTGGTGAAGCATCTTCTACTGCTATTCGTGCCAAAATCAAAAAACTGATTTCCGAAGAAAATGCCCGTAAGCCTCTGTCTGATAATGCAATTGCCAATATGTTAAAAGATGAAGGCATTGATGTGGCAAGACGTACGGTGGCGAAATATCGTGAATCGTTACATATTCCTTCATCTTCTGAGCGAAAAGTCTTGATCTAAAATTTGAAATCTGGCTATTCTAGAGATTCATTATGACAGCATAATGAATCTTTTTTTCTTTTGAGGAGCAGTAAAAATGATTTGATTCAGGACTTAAAATACGGATATTTTATTTATAAGTTGCTGTATTTAAATTATTTTGTATTGTGACTCTTCTAATCCTAACGAAGGTGAGGGATAGAACTATGCAAATAACAATTCGTGGACATCATTTATCGATTACGCCAGCTATTGAAGAAAGTATAAAAACCAAGTTTTCACAGATGACGAAGCACCTGGATCAGGTGAATAGTATGCAAGTGAAACTCTCGAAAGATCATCAAATTGATAAACGCTCTAGAAAGGGCAGTAGTAATCATATCGCAGAGGCTATTATCCGATTACCGGGCATTGAATTTTTTGCTCACGCCACCGCAGATGATATGTATACCTCAATTAAAATATTAACCGAAAAATTGAAACGGCAGATTGATCGATACCGGGAAATGCATTTACAGCAGCATCCTTTAGCCCTATAAAGGACAAATGATGAAAAAGAGGTTTTAAAAGCCTCTTTTTTTTATATATATAATGTATGGATCCATGAATTATTTTTGCTATTTATAGTAAAATGGCTCGTTTTACACCCTTAGTCCTATAAGAGGTCTTGTGATGAATAATGAACAGCTCGCTGAAATTTTAGAAGCCGCTTTTCCAGAGGCGGATGTTGCTGTGAGTGGTCAGGGCGGAAAATTTGATCTCCGTATTGTGGATGATCAATTTGAAGGTAAGCGTCCAGTTGCACGCCAACAAGCTGTTTATGCTCCTCTCAATGCCCATATTGCCAGTGGTGCAGTTCACGCAGTAACGATTCGCGCGATGACAAAAGAAGAATGGCGCAAAGCAAGCTTATTTGGAGCTTAATCATTTAATGGATAAATTTTTAATTCAGGGCGGTATCAAGCTCGAAGGTGAAGTGCGCATTTCTGGTGCAAAGAATGCAGCACTTCCATTATTGGCAGCAATGATTCTTGCTGATACCCCGATTACGCTCAGAAATGTTCCTAATTTAAAAGATGTCAATACGCTGGTGAAGCTGATTGCTGGTCTTGGGATCACCATGACTTATGAAGGCGATACGGTGGTTGCTGATACGTCTACACTAGATAACCAGTTCGCACCGTATGAGCTCGTAAAAACTATGCGTGCTTCTATTTTGGTGCTGGGTCCTTTGTTGGCGCGCTATGGTAGTGCAAAAGTGTCTTTGCCAGGCGGATGCGCGATAGGTTCTCGTCCTGTCGATCAGCATTTAAAAGCTTTAGAAGCTTTAGGTGCCGAGATTGAAGTAGAAGCCGGCTATGTACATGCCAAAGTCGATGGTCGCCTGAAAGGTGGCGAAGTTGTCTTTGATATGGTAACTGTAGGTGGAACAGAAAATATTCTGATGGCTGCCGTGTTGGCCGATGGTGTGACCACGATTCGCAATGCAGCACGTGAACCGGAAATTACCGATCTTGCGCAAATGCTGATCAAGATGGGTGCCAAAATTGAAGGTCTGGATACTGATACTTTAATCGTGACCGGTGTCGAAAGCCTGCATGGTTGTGAATATGCGGTTGTTGCTGACCGGATTGAAACCGGTTCATATCTGGCAGCGGCAGCGATCACTGGCGGTCGTATCAAAACCACGCATACGGATCCGTCCCTGATGGAAGCTGTGTTGGACAAGTTTGAAGAAATGGGCGCAGAAGTAACCCGTGGTGACGACTGGATTGAACTGGATATGCTGGGT
Organism: Acinetobacter endophylla; assembly: GCF_053543775.1. NCBI lineage: Bacteria > Pseudomonadati > Pseudomonadota > Gammaproteobacteria > Moraxellales > Moraxellaceae > Acinetobacter > Acinetobacter endophylla. The sequence goes on from NZ_JBLVOM010000010.1 coordinate 4,452, forward strand.
AAACGTCCGAAAGCTGTCAGTTTCCAGACCTTACCACATCCAGAATTTCCAACTGATATGCAAGCCCAGATTATGGCTGTGAATGCCATTGCTCAAGGCTTTGCGACAATTTCTGAAACGATTTTTGAAAACCGTTTCATGCATGTTCCTGAATTGGCACGTATGGGTGCCAATATTCAGGTAGAAGGTAATGATGCTGTCGTGACAGGTGTAGAAAAACTTTCTGCCGCACCTGTAATGGCAACAGATTTACGTGCTTCGTTCTCTTTGGTGCTGGCAGCACTTGCCGCTGAAGGTGAAACGCTGATTGACCGCATTTATCATATTGACCGCGGTTATGAAGATGTAGAAGCAAAGTTACAAAGTTTAGGTGCCCAAATTAAGCGAGTAAATTAATGAGCGATATGAGAAACGATGATCCAAACTTTGACGTAATGGGCAATTTTGATCATGGTTTAACTTTGGCATTAAGTAAAGGGCGTATCTTAAAAGAGACTTTACCTTTGCTAGAAACAGCAGGGATTAATCTTTTAGAAGATCCTGATAAATCTCGTAAATTGATCTTCCCGACCACGCATAAACAGGTTCGTATCTTAATTTTACGTGCTTCAGATGTACCAACTTATGTTGAAAATGGTGCAGCCGATATTGGCGTGGCCGGTAAAGACGTATTGATGGAACATGGCGCGCAAAACGTCTATGAACCATTGGATCTGAAAATTGCGGTATGTAAATTGATGACCGCTGGTAAGGTGGGGATGCAACGTCCTAAAGGTCGCTTAAAAATTGCGACCAAATACGTGAATTTGACCCGTCAATACTATGCCAGCCTAGGCGAGCAGGTGGATGTGATCAAGCTGTATGGCTCCATGGAACTTGCACCACTGGTCGGTCTGGGCGATTACATTGTCGATGTCGTGGATACAGGTAATACCTTGCGTGCCAATGGTTTAGAGCCACTTGAAGAAATTTGTAAAGTGTCTTCACGTTTAATCGTGAACAAAGCCAGTTTCAAGCGTAAGCAAGCATTGTTAAATCCGATTCTGGCACAGCTTGAAAAAGCCGTGGAAGAACGTGAAAAAGCAAAACAGGCTTAAATTTGTTGCGTAAAAAAACCGTCCTTTCAGGGCGGTTTTTTTATTTGATTGAAAATAAAAAATGTTCTAAATCTTTTCATCAATTTTACCAAAAGTTATTTCCAATAAAACTCATAGAGCTAGAACACTATAGCTGCCGACAAAAGTCTGGAAAACAGGTAAACTAAAGCCTTCGAATTCAAACCTGATGGGTAAATTGATGCGACGTTTATCGACCCAAGATCAAAACTTCAAGCAAGCATTTGCTGACTTGTTGGCTTTTGAAACTGTTAATGATCCTGAACTTTTAAAAACTGTAGATCAAATTATTGCTGATGTTCGTCAGCATGGTGATGCTCAAGTTCTTAAACTCACTCAACAGTTCGATCGACATCCAGCGCATCAATTCTCAGAGCTGGAGCTGACCCAGGAACAATTGAAAGCAGCATTTGATGGTCTAAGCACGGAAGTCCGGGAAGCACTTGAACTTGCAGCGAATCGTATTCGGGAATTCCATCAAGCACAAAAGCAAGATGGCTGGACTTATGTCGATGCTTTAGGAAATACGCTCGGTCAGAAAGTGACTCCATTGGATCGTGTTGGGATTTATGTGCCGGGTGGTTTGGCGTCTTATCCATCTTCTGTGTTGATGAATGCGGTGCCTGCACATGTGGCGGGTGTTCCTGAAATTATTATGGTGGTGCCTGCGCCGAATGGTGATTTAAATCCATTGGTATTGGCGGCTGCATATCTGGCAGGCGTAACGCGCGTCTTTACCATTGGGGGGGCGCAAGCAGTTGCGGCATTGGCTTATGGTACAGAAACTGTCCCACCGGTCGATAAAATTACCGGCCCAGGCAACCGTTTTGTTGCTGCGGCAAAACGTGCGGTGTTTGGTCAGGTCGGTATTGACATGATTGCAGGACCTTCTGAAATTCTGGTCTATGCCGAAGGCCAAAATAATGCTGAATGGCTGGCGATGGATTTACTTTCGCAAGCTGAGCATGACACTGTGGCACAAGCCATTTTCATCACAACAGATGAACAGTTGCTGAATGATGTTGAGCAGGCGATTGAAATGCACTTGGCAACATTACCGAAGGCAGAAATTGCCCGTACCTCGATTGCCAATCGTGGTGCTTTGGTCTTGGTGAAAGACCGTCAAGAAGCATCGGATTTGATTAATCAGGTGGCACCTGAGCATTTGATGTTATGTTTAGATGATGCAGAAGCAATGTCTGACAGCATTCGTCATGCTGGTGCAATCTTTATGGGGCGTTATACACCTGAAGCCATTGGTGATTACTGTGCCGGTCCAAACCACGTCTTGCCAACTTCAGGTACTGCGCGTTTTTCATCACCATTGGGTGTCTATGATTTCCAGAAGCGCTCAAGCCTGATTATGTGCTCACAAGAAGGTGTAAAAACTTTAGCAAAAACTGCGGATATCTTGGCGCAACAGGAAAACCTGGATGCACATGCACGTTCGGCACGCTATCGTTATCAATCATAAATAGCATTACAACCTCTCCCTGACCCTCTCCTAAAAGGAGAGGAGAATTTAAACCACAAAAACCTTGTGTCTTTAGTAATGAAAATTCCTCTCCCTGAATGAGCTTTAAGCATTGCTTTAAAGTGAAATGCAAGAGAGGTTAGGAGAGGGGTTAAAGAGAATACAAAATGAAGATCATAACAGAACAAATGCGTTTTTGGAGTCCTGAAGTACGTGGATTAGAACCGTATACCCCAGGCGAGCAACCAAAAATTCAAAATATTTTAAAACTGAATACCAATGAAAACCCGTATCCGCCTTCGCCTAAAGTCGTGGAAGCAGTGCAAAAAGTACTGGAAAATTCAGCGGATGCGTTGCGTTTATACCCGGACCCGGATGCTTCTGAACTGAAGCATGCGATTGCCAAACAGCAAAATGTACCTGTTGAAACAGTCTTTGTCGGCAATGGCTCAGATGAAGTCTTGGCACATATCTTTAAAGCATTTTTTGTGCAAGAGTTGCCTGTACTTTATCCCGACATTACTTATAGTTTTTATCCAGTTTATAGTCAGTTTTTTGGTGTCAAAACCAAAGTTTTACCACTCAATGATGACTTTGAAATTGTCGTGGATGATTACAAGCAAGCCAATGGTGGTATTATCATCACCAATCCAAATGCACCGACCAGTATTGATCTCGGTCTGGCAGCCATTGAGGAAATTCTACAAGTCAATCCGGATTCAGTGGTGGTGATTGATGAAGCCTATGTCGACTTCGGTGCTGAATCAGCAGTCAAGCTGGTTGAGAAATATGAAAATTTAGTCGTATGTCAAACCACATCGAAGTCACGTTCTCTTGCAGGTCTGCGAGTAGGTTTCGCCATTGCTCAGCCCCACTTAATTGCAGCTCTTGAAGCAGTCAAGAATAGTTTCAACTCCTATCCGATGGATCGTTTTGCGATCGCTGCAGCGGTGGCTTCTTTTGAAGATCAGGAATACTTTGAAGCACAAAATCAGAAAGTTATTGCCAGTCGTGAAACGTTAGTAGCCCAGCTGAATGAGCTTGGTTTTAAGGTATTACCTTCGAGTGCTAACTTTATTTTTGCCACATTACCATCTAAGGATGCAGGCGAACTTGCAAGTGAGTTGCGTGAACGTGGCATTATCGTGCGTTATTTTAACAAGCCACGTATTAACCAGTTCTTGCGAATTACTATTGGTACAGATGAGCAAAATCAGCGTTTAGTCGATACGCTAAAAAATGAGATTTTGGTGTGATTAAATCCCTCCTAGCCTCCCTTTTCAAAGGGAGGAGTTCCCTCCTTTACTAAAGGAGGGTTAGGGTGGATTTGTAGAAAAAAGCGAATCAAATGATTCGCTTTTTTATTTACTCAGGCTGATACCACGTATTTAACAGATCCAGCATTGCTAAAACCTTATCAAAACATTCTTGGTATTCAGCATCACAATCAGAAGAAATGGTAATACCACCACCCGCCCATAAAGAAACATCTTCTTGATATTTTTGGATGGAACGAATCAGAATGTTCCAGGAACCGGTACCATCAAAATTAAAATAACCCATTGATCCACAATAAGCACCACGTGCAGCACCTTCCAATTCAGTAATAATCTGCATGGCACGAATTTTAGGTGCGCCCGTAATTGAGCCACCTGGTAGGGCTGACATTAACACTTCGAAAGGATTCACATCTGCTTTTAAGGTCGCTTCTACTTCGCTCACCATATGATGCACTTGATTAAAACTTTCGATATTAAATAATTTGGGTGTTTTAACTGAGCCTGTTTCCGCATAAACACTTAAATCATTACGTAATAAATCCACAATCATGACATTTTCTGCCTGATCTTTTTCCGATACTTTTAAGGTTTTTTTAGATTGTTCATCCAGCACTGGATCGCTATAGCGTGGCATGGTGCCTTTAATTGGTTTGGTGATAATTTTCCGATTTTTTTCGAAGTCAATAAATAACTCGGGTGAGCAGCTGAGTAATTCAAAATCACCAATACGCAAATAACCCGCATAGGGCGCTTCGGTTAATGTCCAGAATGCTTGGGCAGTCGCTAAGAGGGAGCCTTGGGCACGACCTTTAAACTCTTGGGTTAGATTAATCTGATAGCAGTCACCTGCAACAATATAGTCCTGAATTTTCTGAAAAGCCTGAGTATAGACAGATTTAGTCCAGCGTGAGGTACAAGGATTTTTTAAATGAAATGTCGAGTGAATTTTATCTTGATTAAGTAAGTTCTGAATATAATTGAAGATCTGTTCTGCCTGGGGGTCATCACTATAGAACATCCAGCCATCAGGGGTTGGTTTAATGTAGGAAGAAAATTGACCAATAAATAAACCAGGTTGAGGACGATCTGGATACTGAATATATTGTTGAGCCGCATAATCGTAGCCGATAAAACCAACATAACCTCCATGAAATTCATTATTTTGAGGATTTTTTAATGCATTAAACGCTAAATTAAATTCAGATGGGCTGGGCTGATATTGTTCAATCCCTGTTCTTTTAAAAGACTGAATTCGTGATGTCTGCTCAACAAAATATTCTTGAGCGCAGCAGGCAATAAAAGGCCGACCATTATTATTTAAATACACCAGATGATCTAATGTCTTCAATGCGGATAATAGATCTGTAACCAGACGTGATTCAAACTTTAAGGGACGATGATAGAGAGCTTCGGTCATTCAGTTATGGAGAGTTCAATATGACTCACTATTTTATATCAAGAAGTCAGGAAAATATTTTTAAATCATAAAATACCGTTTATCGGTAAGCGACAGATTGCGACCAACAACAGTTGATCAAAAACTGACTCAAGGCTAATTTAAGTGGGCTAGCAAATTACTCAAGGAAAGATGCTTAAGCTGTCAGAAAATAAAAAATACAGCCTAAACACTGAGTAATTCACAACCAAAAAAAATAGTACTCTTGGGAGAGTAAACAATGAAAAAATTTACAAAATTAGTTTTAGCGACTTCAGTTGCATTTAGTGCCAATGCGATGGCGATGCAAGCAATGGATGATGCATCTCTAAGCGAAACAACGGGTCAAGACGGTATTAGTATTGGTATCGGTATTTCAAAAATTGAAATTGAAAAACTATTTATTCATGACAATGATGGTTTATCTTCTAGTTCTACAATGAAGTCAACTGGTTTATTATCAGATGCAAGTGGTGTTGTATATAAAACTGGTACATTGGCAACGAATCAAGGTGGGACTGTAGTAGATATCAATACACGAACCGCTTCATATGACCCTGTTGCAAAAGATGTCAGCTTAGGTGGTACAGGTGGGGCTGCTGCAATCGTAATCTATGGTAATGATGAAGCAGGTCATAAGAATGAAAACCATGGTGTTGTTGTTGGTGCAAACTATGATGACAATGGGGCTTACTTACTAGCTTCGCGCAACCTTATGGATTTAAAAATTGATTCTGATGCAAATGGTGGTGATCCGTTCATTAACATTGCAGCTGAAGTTTCAGGCCTAGACATCAGTATTGGTAAAATTGGTGTTGTAGAAAGTGGTGCTGAACCAGCTGCTAATGCAAATACTATTCGTCGTGGTGGTCAAGGCAAGGTTAATGACATTTTGTCTGGTTTATCTCTTAAAACAGGTCCTATGTCTGCAAACATTCAATTGGGTGCAGCACCTCAAGGCGCGATGATCAAGTTGAATGCGACAATGATTGGTGGTTTGACAATCAACGATTTGGGTATTCTTGATAATTCAACAGATGGTGCAACAATTGCTGCCGGTATAACAACGGATGGTCCCGGTGAAATCTTTATCGAGAGTATCAAGCTTACAGATGCTAATTCTAAAAATTTAACTTTAAATCAAAATATTAGTGTATTTGGTGAGTCAACTGCAAATAAAGGTTTTATTCGTATTGTCAGTACAAGTGGTGCGCATGATAACTATGTGAAAGGTATTCATTTAGGTAGCCGTGACGCAGCATCAATTGGTGATATGGAAGTTCAAGGAATGCAGACTTATTACAGTCCAGCGCAAGGTACATACCATCCAGGCGCAGTTATTACTATTTCAGGTCACTAATCTTTATTTAAAAAAAAGCGCGTGTTTACACGCGCTTTTTTATGACTAAATCATTTATCCAAAAAATAAAAAAAATACTGTATTTTTTTGAAAAAGCAGGTATCTTTCTAGTTACAGGGAAGTAGAGTTAATGCTCTATAAAAAGAAAAATAGGCACATTATGCCCATTATAAGAAAAGTTAATAATTATGTTAGAGATCGCGTTGGGCTCGGCATTGATGTATTACGCTGCCAAAGAAGCTCTGGATATCAAAAAACAGCCGAATGGTGCTGTTCACTATACTGAAGTTCTTGATTCAAGAAATGACTCTTTTGTGCGTATGCACCGTGAAGCTGTGGAAGTAAAACCTGCACTTCTGGATCAGTTTCAGGGCATTGTACGTCAGGCTTATGATTACAGTTGTGGTTCGGCAGCGCTTACGACCCTGCTCAATGGTTATGTCGGTACGCAGCTGGATGAGCAGCAAGTCATGAGTGGGCTGATGAAATTCGGTGAAACGGATAAAATTGTTGAACGTCGTAGTTTTTCTCTGCTTGATATGAAGCGCTTTGTATCAGCCTTAGGGTTGGAAAGTGGAGGCTATCGAGGGGAGTTCAAAGATTTAGTTAATCAAGATCAGCCCGCCATTGTTCCGATTTCCTATGCAGGATTTAAGCATTTTGTAGTTTATAAAGGTTATAAAAATGGCCGGGTTTATGTCGCAGATCCGGCACTTGGTAATATCAGTTTTGAGGAACGGCGTTTTCAGGATATTTGGGAAAATAACACTTTGTTCCTGATTAATGTACCTGAACAATATCGCAAAAATTTTCTAGCATTAAAAGAATCAGATATGCGCCATGTAGAAGATGCTACGATCAATCGCTATGCCTTGGTTGACATGCAGTATCCACAATTTTATATGGACAAAATTGCTGATAAAGCTTCTACGATCCGTATGGACCGTAATCGTAATACAGAGTCAGAAAAATTTGGGGAATATCAACATAACTTCCTGAGACTGTATTACAAGAATAAATAAAATGAAAAACAGTAATAAAAATTAAAATGGTGAAATGGATATGAACAGTAAATGGATGAACAAGACGTTCTTGGCACTGAGCATTCAAATGGTAATGGGCGTTGCATTTGCTGCAGAAGAACCAGCACTAGGTGAATACGAAACGGTTGATGAGGAAGTTGTCGTTGAAACTGCTGCATCTGTACCGGCTCAAACCGGGCAGGTCGAAACGCAGGCTGCAGAAGAGTCAGAACTAGGTGAATATGAAGCAGTTGAAGAGGCGGTCGTTGAAACAGCATCACCTGTAGAGACTCAGGCTGGCCAAGTCGTAGATGCATCTCAAGCTTTACAGCAACAAGAAGGAGATGCTACTCAGGCAGCTAATCTGGAAGAAGTATTTACGTCAAATGAACGCCAATACTCTCTGATAAAACAAGGCGAAATTTCATCATATTACGATATTGATTATACCTATTATCGAGACACTCAACTTGATATAGAAATGGCTCAGGGCCAATTGTATCAACTACGTGTTCAAGAAAATGCAACACATAGTATGACCAATACTTTCACTTTCCAATATGGCGTGAAAGATAACCTGACCTTGACTGCATCCTTACCTTTAGTGGCCAAAACTGACTTGTTAAAAGATACGTCTACTGCAGGTTTGGGCGATATTAGTTTGGGTGCTCGCTGGGAACCCTTTCCACTAAAAGCGGGTCGTCTGCCTCTGATTTTATTTGCAAATTTGTCGACTAAAACGGGTGATAGTCCTTATGAAATTAATGCCGCGACAGATCTAGCAGCAGGAAAGGGTTATTACTCTGCTGGAGTAGGTGCTAGTACGCGTAAATACATTGATCCAGTCGTGCTGTTTGCATCAGTTTCTGCGAACTATGGTTTTAAAGAATCAGGCCTAAATCAGCGTCGAGGTAGCCGAATTATTGAGGAGTTTGAACCTGGTGTTAGTGGAGGCTTTGCCTTTGGTTTCGCATATTCATTTAACTATGACGTTTCGATGACCATGTCCTATCAGCAAAGCTTTAATACCGGTGCGGAATTTAGCTATAACACGGGTGAAAGTTATTCTGCTGCGGATCAGACCAGTTCTACCTTTGCAATTTCCTTAGGTGTGCGAGTCTCTCCAGAAACCATTGTTAATGGTACTGTTGGCCTAGGGCTGACCGAAGATGCACCGGATGTTTCGTTGGGACTGTCATTCCCACTTGATATTTTAGGTTTTGGTAAAAAAATTAGTTAATAGGGGGTGTCGTATGAAAAACATTCGACTTAGCCCGTTATTAATAGGAATTATTCTTGCGGGCTGTTCAAGTTATACCTTTGCACAATTGGGAACCAACCTTTCAGTTGATTTACGTGCACTATCCATGGGGAATGCTGTCACTGCAGATCCTCCAGGGGTCAATGCGGTCCACTTTAACCCGGCTGCACTGACTAAAATTAATGGGCTGCAAACCGAACAGCAAATCATTGTGGCTAATTTTGATATCCAGCGTGAGTTTTCAGTACCCGCCGGATATAACGTATTTGGCTATTCTGATGATCCTATTGTCTGTAATGACGGTCCTGAAGTTTCATCTGATTTGTGTACCGATTTTAAAGGGTCGGTCAAAGGTGATGTGGAATATGTCAGCCTTTATGTCCCTTTTTTGAAAAAAATGGTGGATTTAGGGGAAGGCCTTCCTTTGACTGCACCGACCATGGGGATCGCATACAACCCACCTGGATCTAAAGCCACGTATGCGACTGCTGTTTATGCTCCTCTCATGGCAGGTTTTGGTCATGAAGATGGTAACCCGGCAAACTTTATGGGGCAGCAGGTTGCTTTAGAGCGGATTACCTATCTGTCACCATCCATCGGTTATGAGGTTAATGACCAGCTGTCGATTGGTGCTTCTATCGGGATGTCTTATCAAGCCATTGGGATGAAAACGGACTTGCGTTTCCCGAATGAGTTGATCGGAATGTTGCGTATGATCGACGAAGTTGTGTGTACGCCGTTTAAAGAAAATTCCGACATTATTACAGATATTCTTTTGCTCGGGATCTGTAATGCGGATGAGGGGATGAATCCATTTGGCAAGTTTGGTCAAATGCAACTGGAGCTTGAGCAAAACTTAAGCCCAAGTTATAACCTGGGAATATTGTGGGAACCGCGCGAAGATTTTAGTTTTGGTATGGTCTACCAAAGTTCTGCGAAAATGCGCTTAAAAGGTAAATATCATATTGATAATGCCAAAGCCCCTCAGGAAATGATCAAAGGTTTGATGACCTCGCCAACCGGTCAGATTCTGGCGGCTATTCTTGGCTTTCCAAATTATATACCATCAAGTGAATCAGGTCTGGTGTCGATGGATTTTGAATATCCGGCGCATTTTCAGGCAGGTATCAAATATAAAGTGATGCCAGATTTGCAAGTCAATTTTGATATTGGCTGGACAGATTACAAGGTCTGGGACGAATTTAAATTCGAATTTGACCGTACCATTTCAGCCCTAAAAATTGCCAAAATTTTGTCTGCTAATGTCACAGATTCTTCACTGGCTTTACCTATGGGATTTGAATCGCCGTGGAACTTTGGTATTGGTATTGAATATGCCGCTACAGACCGCTTGAAGCTTCGGGCAGGTTATGAACCGCGTACCAGTGCTATTCCAAAAAATAAGCGTAATACCATGGTGCCGATCAATGGTGCACAGCTCTTTGGTTTAGGTGTAGGTTACCGTTTCGATGCAGACACTGATCTGGATCTCTCGATTGGTTTCTTGCGCAGCAAAGATCAAATTCCAGCCAATACCAGTAGTTTAGCCAACCAGACCGGAGTAAATAATCTGTTATTGAACCCATATGCAGGTTTAAACGTAAAAACAGATACCAAAATTACAATTTTAGGTTTGAATTATCGCACTCGTTGGTAAGGGAAAAATGATCAAGACAGGGAACGTTGGATTGACAGCGGTACTGGCATTAAGTCTGGTATCCGTGTCTTTTTATACAAGCGCTAAAGAATTTATTACGATTATTGGTCCGGATGGACGACCATTAGTCGTACCCCGTAATAATGCAGAGAAAAAAACTGAGGACAAATCTCGATTGTCGAAAACAGCAGGAATTGCAGCAGTTCATTCCACACCTGTAAAGCAAGACTTAGAAAAAGTGCCCGTCGTAGAAAATGGACAAGTTAAACCTAAGCATGGCCATAATATGGTTGTACAACCAGTACAACCAGTACAACCAGTACAACCAGTACAACCGCATATTGCACAAGCACAGATTGAGTCTACACCACAATTAATACCTGAATCTAAAGCTCCTCAAATTTCTGATGCTGAAACTGGATCTTCTGTTGCTACCATACAAAAAACGGGATTTAGCCAGGTTGAAGGCATTGAATATGTAGATAGTGAGTATCTGGAAAATAAAGAATTTAATTTGGAAGGCAAAAAACGTTTCTATAGCATGCCCGAAGGAGTAGTAGATAAAAATATCGGAACTACCCGGATCCAGACAATTGAACGTGAAAAAGGGGTGGGACAATCCGTATTAAAATCCTTGTTTCAAACTCCAGAAGTAGATTCCGGTCCTGTGGTACTGGCTCAAAGTTATTATCGTATTTCACAGTCGGAGACTATCGATAGCTTGGGCATGCAGTGTTTTACTGATAAGAAAATTAAAAAAGCGAAAGAAATCAGCCTTAAAAAAGCAGTTAACCTGTGGCCTCGTGCGCCTCTTAAAGCAGACGAATTTGATTTTGAAGTGGTCAAGCTTCAATCCGATATCCAGAATATTCAGATCAACTCTTATGCCTCTAGCCAGAAAAATCCAACGTATTATTGGCCTTTTGTTGTATTTTTAGACAGTCGTGGCTGTGTGCTTGAAGGAGCGGGCGGTTTTAAAAATCAGGAAGGACAGGCGAATATTATTCAACATGAGCGTATCGAAGGGGTTCTCCAGATTCCTGCACAAACTGAATATGTATTATTGACGCCTTTGGCCTCCGCGATAGATGTTGAAGACAAGATGCTGACAAATCATGGACAACTAAAATTAGTCGCCATTCGATAAGGACTATTCGAGTATAAGAATATGAAAAATAAAATATTATTTCCATTTGCTATAAGTACACTTTTAATGGCACTGAGCGGATGTGGTGGGGAAAGTGCCAATGTTATAAAAGAACCAGGTGATGAAGCTACGGAAAATGGTGCTTGTACCCCCGGTGAAACTAACTGTGTGGAATGGGGGCTGGAATATCCGCTTGATGGTTTAAATTTCAACTGTAGTGGCGATACAGAAAATACGTTTATTACCTTATTTGACAGTAAAAATGGGGTAGCTTCTGGAACCTGCCAAAAGACCGATAATATTGAGTTTTCTATTCAAAGTTTTGGTTCGAATAAGATTAATTTAGGTCAAATAAAACTCAGTGATTATGCCAGTTTTAGTGCCCAGACCCAGCTGCCACGTTTAAGTGTGATTGATATTGCGAGTGGGATTAGCGGACGCCGGGTAAGTAACTTGGAGCCTACTGATCCTACCGTTCAGGTGGCCATGCGTCTGGTTAAAATTCTGCAAGCTTTGGCACTACAAAAGGGAAGTATTGTTAATCCATCTGATGTGCAACCTTTATATATTACTGAAGACATGCGCAAAAACCTGGCTAAAATCAGCGGAAATATCAGCCTGACTGATGCCGATTTGGCGACCAAAATTAAAGATTTTATTGATATTAGTCAAATTTCTGATGAGGTCGCTTTTGCTACAGTCAAAAAACTGGTGACGATTGCCAACGCAGCTGTGTATCAGCCAGAATTTTCATTATTTTCAACATCCGGCGTGATTGGAAGTAACCTGACGGGTTCAGATGGACTGGTGGGTTGTAATCAAAGCCCTTGTGATATTAAGAATAAGAATACTAAATATTTATTTGGCCATTTTATGCTGATTACCGATCGCCAGGGCTACACCTTTGGCAGTGGCCTGCAATGGCGTGATACTCAGTCAAAAGTGGCGAAAGAAAATTTATCCTCCTTAGGGGGAGTTAATGCTGAACTCATCCGTAAGGTGAAACCGGTACAAATGACCGCTGATCCACAAAGTTCATGGATTCATCCAACCAGTAAAACCATTAACACGCCTTATCGCCTGAATGTCGCAAATAATGCGACTCAGCTTGAGTTATATCAAGGCAGATTATTGAATGATTATGTGATTGCGGGTAAAGAAGCTTTCTATAAGGTGGTGACTGATAAAAAATCGCTGGATACTTCCGATCAAGCTAACTTGGGATTGTGGCGTTTGCAGGCCGATGGTGAAAACTATACGGGAAGCATTGATCTCTACAAGATTTTCCCGATTAGTTATCTGGATCGTCAGGTCTTTAAAACAGCGCAGAACGTCGCAGATGGGGAGAAATACATTTTCCCAATGTATGCCAATCTGGAATTTAAATTTACAGATACCACTGTCAGCCCAATTACTTTAGGAATTGTAATTGACAGTAATGGTGATGTACGCACCAATATGCAATCCTCTAATAATTTCGCGACTGATCCGGTGAATGGCTGTCAAGGCGATGTGTTGGCAGATACGCTCTTAGATCATCAAGACATACAACAATACCGCCTCGGGACTTTGGGACGTGCATTTGTCGCTGATAAAGCGGTTTCCATGCGCCTGATTTTGGCCAATGAAAAGTTTGGTAATATCAATGGTGCATTGGTAGGGGTAGATTCACGCATCCAGTCTTCACCGGATTCTAGGGATTCGATTGTGATCGGTGGTGCGCTGCTCAATTTATCTAATGTGTTGGATACTAATGTCGGCCAGAATGGGCGTGTAACTTTCCTGAATTCGGCAGGTGATGGAGTACAATGGGCCAATACCTATGCCAGTTTTCAAAAAGTTTATAATAGTAACAATGAGGGTGAAACACCGGCAGATATAAACCTGGCAAAATTAAACGGTGGTTCGGTTGAGTTTAAGCTTGCGGATTGCTACCAAGTCAAAGCCAAATAATATTTCTTAAAAATAAAAAAATCCTATCTTAGTATGGGATTTTTTTATGCATATTAGATTTAACCCGTGTGGTCTAGACGTGTGCCTAAGGTTTCCAGATGCATTGGAAAAATATTATTTTTACGGTCTTCAAAATAATGTCTGAGGGTATGTTCTACACTCGGGAAGGCAAGTTCAGTCCAGGGAATATCTGCTTCATCAAATAAACGTGTTTCGATGGTCTCTTCACCCGCACCAAATTTTCCATCAATCAGATTGGCTTTAAATAGTACATAAATCTGACCAATACGTGGAATGTTATACATACAGTACAGCTGTTCAATGTCTACTTCAGCTTCGGCTTCTTCGCGGGTTTCCCGTGCAGCCCCTTGCTCCATGGTTTCAAACAGTTCCATATAGCCGGCAGGTAAAGTCCATAAGCCATAGCGTGGTTCAATGGCACGGCGGCAGAGCAGTACTTTGTTTTCGAATAAGACCAAAGTGCCACAAATCACTTTCGGATTAATGTAATGAATAGAGCCGCATGAATCACATACGCTGCGAATTTGCTGATCGCCCAAAGGAATTTTAGCAGTGGTTTTATGTCCACAATTCACACAGAAGTTCATATTCATCATCAATGATAAAAGTATGCTCAGGATAACTGAAAAACCAAAATTTGGCATCATTTCTCTCCCGCCCAGACTAAAATCAGCTATGATGAAATTATGATCATCGTCAGGGCTGAGAGAATGGATGCATGTGAATTGACACAAAGGTTGCAGCAACGCTTACGTTTTTCCAAGCGTATCCGATCTGCGCATGCTGCCGTGTTGATTGCAATTACAGATGAAGCTGACCCCAAAGTATTGCTGACGCGCCGTTCAGCTTATTTGAATAATCATGCTGGAGAAGTCTCATTTCCCGGAGGGAAGCGTGATCCGCAAGATACCAGTAATATTGTGGTGGCTTTAAGAGAGGCCTATGAAGAAACGGCATTGAACCCCTTTGATGTGCATTTAATGGGTGATTTGCCCATGCAAAAAGCCCGAAATGGTATGCTGGTCAAGCCGATTGTGGGATTGATTCCTCCGCAAGTGCAACTGATTCCACAACCAACAGAAATTGACCGGATTTTCTTTGCTTCATTGCAGCATTTGCTTGAAGTGACGCCCACACCCTATGAAGTCCGTTTTGCCCAGCAATCTTTATATTTTCCGAGTATGCGGGTAGAAAATGAAGTGGTTTGGGGCTTGACCGCACGTATGCTGATTTCTTTATTTCAATATGGGCTGGATTATAAAAAAGACTGGCCATTCTTGCTTAATTCTCCAACCTTTAAACGCTCCAATTTTTTTTAATCATTGAACAGGATTTTATCAATGTTGTATAAATTTCAGGGACATATACCCACCGCTATACATCAGCCATGGGATGGCTGGGTAGCACCGACGGCAACGGTGATTGGACAAGTTGAGCTTGGACGACAAGTCAGTGTCTGGTTCGGTGCCGTAGTGCGCGCAGATAACAGTAAAATTAAATTGGGTAACTTTAGTAATGTGCAGGAGAATGCAGTACTGCATACGGATGCCGGTATCGAGATGAATATTGGCAATTATGTGACAATTGGGCATCAGGCCATGCTGCATGGCTGTACCATTGGCGATAATAGCCTGATCGGGATTCAGGCAGTTATTCTAAACAATGCCGTGATTGGCAAGAATTGTATTATTGGTGCCAATGCCTTGATTCCGGAAGGCAAGGTAATTCCAGATAATTCTGTGGTGATGGGCTCACCCGGTAAAGTGGTAAAAACGCTGGATGAAGACAGTATTCAAAAATTAAAAATGAGCGCCATGCATTATGCCGAGCATTTTCAGAAATTTCAGGATTTGGAAGAAGTGCAACTCTAAGGCACTCTCTTATTGAGTGAATCATAAGCCTAGATTTTCTAGGCATTTTTGTATCTGTTTCGGGAAAATCTCGCGTAGCGGATATGAGTGGAGTATCATATCCGCGTTTTTTATATTCTCTGAATTAAGGTTGTGCATGAAAGTGCTGGCATTGGAGACTGCCAATGAGCAGTGTTCCGTTTCTGTAATCAATGATACTCAAGAACTATTTTTTCAGCTTGATGCGCGCGCCAAGGCACAAACGCAAACGATTCTCCCGATGATTGAACAAGGTTTGCAAGATCTTGGACTGGCTATTGCTGATTTGACCGCGATTGCCTTTAGTCGTGGTCCAGGTTCTTTTAGCGGTGTGCGTATTAATGCTGCCGTGACTCAGGCCTTGGCTTGGTCAAATGATGTGCCGGTAATTCCGGTGTCGACTTTGCAGGCTTTGGCACAAGCTGCCTATCGTTTGCATGGTCTGACTGAAGTGTCTGCGGTATTGGATGCGCGCATGAGCGAAGTTTATATCGCGAGCTATCAACTGGATGCACAAGGAATTATGCAACCGGTCGATGATGAGCAACTATTAAGTTATGCAGCAGGTAGCCAAGCTGTGCGCTTTACCCCGGTAGGTTCAGGTGCTGAACTGGTACAAAGTGAAACTTCAATTTATAAAGATGTGCATGCCACCGCACAGGATATCGCCAGCATTGCACGTGCAGCGGCACAAGCAGAAAACTGGGTCAGTGCAGAATTGGCATTACCCGTATATTTACGCGATAACGCGTGGAAAAAAATTCCAGAACAAGGCAAAGCATAATTAATTAGGATAAAGCATGGATCTTTTACTGCTACTCAAAGCGGCCATCATGGGTATTATCGAAGGCATTACTGAGTTTTTGCCTATTTCCAGTACCGGCCATTTGATTTTGGCATCAGAATTAATGAATTTCTGGACCAAGGAAAAGAGCGATGTATTCGTCATCGCGATCCAGATGGGGGCAATTGCTGCCGTTATTTATGAATATTGGGCACGTCTTTGGGGTGCAGCGACCGGGATTGTCAGCGGTGAACCGCAAGGTCGCCGTTTAGGCATTGGCCTGATTCTGGCTTCTATTCCGATTATATTGATTGGTCTGACTTTGGGACAAACCGTCAAACAATTACTGTTTAATGATATTGCCATTGCCATTGGTTTGATCGTCGGTGGTTTGATCATTATCTGGATTGAAAAGAATCCACCACAAGTCCGTGTCCATGAAGTTGAAGAACTCAGCATTAGAGATGCGATCTGGATTGGCCTGATTCAGGTTTTATCCTTGATACCGGGAACTTCCCGTTCAGGTGCAACCATTATCGGTGCGATGTTCCTGGGGGTGTCACGTAAGGCCGCTACTGAATTCTCATTTTTTCTGGGTATTCCGGTGATCATTGGCGCTGGTCTGCTAGACCTTTATCAAAGCTATGATGTCTTAAATACCACTGAAGACTGGACCGTGATCGGGGTTGGGCTTCTGGTTTCCTTTATCTCGGCATTGATATTAATCCGTGCGCTTGTCGCTTATGTGGCCAAACGCGATTTTATGATCTTTGCCTGGTATCGTATTGCTTCGGGTCTGCTGATTTTATTATTTGCCTATACAGGTTGGAAATTATGGTAAGCGCGATTCGCTTATATGCCGAATCTGACGATCAAGAGAAAGCACAGCACTTCGAGGCTGTGCTTTCTTCTCGTGGGGTGCAGGTTGAGATTGAAACTGTTGAAAAACTCAATGCACGTTTTTTCCGTTTAAATCCTGAACTGGCCCTCTGTGTCGATGCTGACGGACTCTGGTTATGTGCCAACGGCATGAAGATGCAACCGGACTGGCAGGCGGAGACCGGACGGTTAAAACGCGCATCTTTGAAATCGGAAATGATTGCACGCACCTGTAATTTAAATGAAAAACCAAATTTGGTCGATGCGACTGCGGGTCTGGGACATGACAGTCTGTTGATGGCGCATTTAGGTGCGAAAGTCACCCTGGTTGAACGGCATCCGATTCTATTCACCTTGCTTGAAGATAGCCATACACGTGCCCAGTCGGACACATTCCTGAGTCAGGTCGTATCACGGATTCATTTGGTTTTTTCTGATTCAGCCGATTATCTGCAGCAACAGGCCCAGCAGCATCAAATTGTCGATGTGGTTTATCTTGATCCAATGTTCCCACAGCGTGATCAAAACCAGCAGGCAGCCAAAAAGCAGGCGCAGGTCAAAAAACAGATGCAGCTGTTACATATGTTATTGCCTGAAGATGGTGAAATGGATCTGGGCGACAACTTACTGGAACTGGCGCAGAAAATTGGCAAGCGTGTCGTGGTCAAACGTCCGCGTCTCGCGGTATTTCTGGCCGGAAAAGAGCCAAATCATCAATGGCAAGGCGATGCTTGTCGCTTTGATGCGTATTTTCAGCATGAACTTGTAGCTGAATAAGATAATGGCTTCTTTATTAAGCAAAGATTTGTTATATATTTAAAATTAGCATTGATTAAATACTTATCAAGCATAAACTTATTCAGCACATTAGCGAGCCACTCATCTCCTTGAAATCCTATGATCGACTTTAAACCCTCCATTAATTTTTGGCACGATTTTAAGAGCAACCAAATTGCCGGGATGTGGTTATTTCTGGGGTCGAGGCGTTCTTTACAACTGGTCCGTCCATCCATCATGCAATTGGTGTTCTGGGGGATCTTGGGTGGCTGCGCCAACAGTTTGTTTAGCTGGCTCAGTTCAGGCCGTATGGGAGATTTTAACTCTCAAGGTCTGATCAGTTATGCGCTTTGGCCTTTCATTGCCCTGATTGTCGGTATTTTTCTGTCACAGCGGGTCAATAATCCACGCTTGATGTTAGTGCCGGCCTTGTTATGGCTGGTGTTAGATACCCATATCATGCTGTTCCAGTGTCTGATCCAGTATCTGGGTGATCTGGATTATCTGCCTTACATCCTCTACGACTATATTCCAACGCTCTTTGTCATGCTGTTTGTCTGGCAAAGTCTGGCAGTGGTCTGGGTGATTTCACGTGAATTAAAATGGCCGTGGTGGGAACGTGCGCTGATTATGCTGGCGACTTTGTTTACGCTAGTAGTTTGGCAGATTTCAGTCAAAGATCAGCCGATCTGGAAAGTCGAAGAAATTCCACCGAGTTTTGCCGAAGATGCTTTCTATGCCCAGCCAACTTTGCTGAATAAAGCGCTGGAAAATATCGAGTATGGTGAATTTGCACAGTCACACTGGTATTTCATGGGGGTAGCCGGAGCGAGCTATCAGGATGTATTCCATTCTGAAGTTGAGCGGATTAAAGAGCAGTTTGATACCCGTTTTGGTACTTTTGGCCGATCGATTGCCTTGGTCAATCACCCAGCGACACGTACCACTATGCCGATTGCTTCCAAAACCAGTATGGAGCTGACATTGCGCCGTATGGGGCAGCAGATGAACCGTGAAAGTGACGTATTATTTTTATATATGACCTCTCACGGTTTGCCGAATGTATTTGAAATGGAAAATGCCCCACTGGATCTGGCGCAGGTTGATCCAAAATGGTTGCGTGAAACACTAGATGCATCAGGCATACGTTGGCGCGTGATCGTAATCTCGGCCTGTTTTTCAGGCAGTTTTGCTTCTGCTTTACAGAATGACAATACCTTGGTGATTACGGCTTCGGCAGCTGATCGGCAGTCTTTTGGCTGTTCGAATGAAGCGGATTATACCTATTTTGGTCGTGCGTTCTTTGATGAAGCCATGCGTGAAAATAGCAGCTTGCAAAGCGCTTTCGCACAGGCCACAGATACCGTAGCAAAATGGGAATCAGCTCAAGGTTTTGAGCCATCAGAACCGCAATGGGTGATTGGTAAGAATATGGAATTGATGTTGCCGCAACTGGAGCAACGTTTATTTCCACAGACCACTACGGCGACATCATCTCCCTAGATCAATGTCATCCACAGACCGGTTTTAATAATAAGGAATAGCTATGGAACTTATACAAAACAATAGAAGCTTTGAAGGTGAACAGCGGATTTATCGTTTTGATTCACGCTATCTTAAAACACCGACCAAGTTTGGCATTTTCCTGCCGCCTCAAGCCTTAGAGGGCCACAGCTGTCCGGCATTATTCTATCTGGCAGGTTTGACCTGTACCGAAGAAACCTTTGCCATCAAGGCGCATGCACAGCGTCTGGCGGCGCAACTTGGCTTGATTTTGATTACACCGGATACTTCGCCACGTGGTGAAGGTGTGGCAGAAGGTGACAACTGGGATATCGGTCAGGGCGCAGGTTTCTATGTTAATGCAACACAAGGACCATGGGCTGAACATTACCAGATGGAAAGCTTTATAGTCGATGAACTCTATGCACTGGTTACTGAGGAGTTCGTAATCCATCCCGGTAAGATCGGCATCTTCGGCCACTCTATGGGCGGTCATGGTGCATTGACCCTGGCATTTAAATATCCAGAAAAATTCAAGTCTGTTTCAGCCTTTGCACCGATTTGTGCACCGAGCCAGTGTCCTTGGGGAGACAAAGCATTCTCGAATTATCTGGGTACTGAGAAAGAGGAATGGCTGAAACATGATGCGACCGCTTTGGTTCAGGAAAAGGGCACATTATTTAGCGATATCCTGATTGATCAGGGTTTTTCAGACCAGTTCTATAGTCAGCTTAATCCAGCCTTGTTCCAGCAAGCTTGTGATGCCGTGAACCAGCCGCTAACTTTGCGTGAACATCAGGGCTATGATCATGGTTATTACTTTATTCAAAGTTTCGTAGATGATCATTTGCAATTCCATGCCGTGCAGTTAAATCCTTAAAGCAAGACTGCACATATGTAGTAAAGCCAAAAAGATTAAAAACCTCCAAAATGTTTTTACATTCTGGGGGGGGTCTTTTAATATCAGCTGTATAAAAGTATAAAAAATTGGGGTCGTCATGCAGCAGACAGCAGACGGTATTCGTGTTGCTGAGCCCTTATTTCCAGCTGCTTCAAGTTTTTCGACTGAAGCCACGCCTTCGGTCAGACCGAAATATCAGCGTTATGGATTCAGGTTTCATGGCAGTGCATCCGAATATTTTGGTATCTGGATGGTGAATCTGATGCTGACCATAGTGACATTGACCTTGTACAGCCCTTGGGCCAAAGCACGCCGTATGCGCTACTTCTACGGCAATACCCAATTTTTAAACCATCGCTTCGACTTTGTGGCCATGCCGAGCCGGATCCTGTTAGGTCGTCTGTTTGCACTGGAGCTGTATCTGGTTACCGTTGTACTGACCAACTATTCAATCCTTGCCACCAGTTCTTTATTAATGGTCGCTGCCCTGTGTTTGCCTTGGCTCATTCGGATGACCCTGAAATTCAAGGCCCGAAATAGCAAATATGGCAATGTGCGTTTTTATTTTAATGGCAGCAACCGTGAGGCTTATAGGGTCTTATTTCTGGCCATCCTGATCAATATCTTTACTTTGCTGCTGTTTAGTCCGGTGATGATCTGGCTCTATAAACGCTATTGCTTTAATCATTTATCGATTGGTTAGCTGCAATTCAAGCTGAATATTAACTGGTCCAAATTTATGTCTGCCGTTTATCTGCCCTTTGGTCTTTGCCTGCTGGTTGGTATTGGCTGGCTTGCAGCAGTAGTGTACTGGGTGGACCGGATTGGAACCAATTTGTTTAGTCTGGGTTTACTGCTTAGCTATCTGCTTTGTCTGGCGCTGGTCTGGCCGATTATTTCTGCACGTTTATACATCATTACCTGGAATCATGTCGAGCTTGGTCAAAGTTACTTTAAAACACGGGTCACGACATGGCGTTATAGCTGGATTGTGCTGAGCAACTGGATGATACGTGTTCTTAGTCTGGGCTTAATGACACCTTGGGCTGTCATCCGTTTATATGAATATCAGTTAAAACACTTAGAACTCTATGTAGTAGACGATGAAACTGACCTGAAGCATATCTTGCAACCTGACCCAAGTGCCTTGGCCGATGAAATCCTGGACGCATTTGATTTCGATGCGTCGCTATAGGAGTAAATGTGATGAAACGACCTGTCGAAGTTAAGTTTTATGATGGAATTCTCGCTGAAGCCCGTCGTGCCTGGATTGTACCGGATCAGCAACAAGGGATTGCCCTGAAACTTGATGAGGATATTCCAGCACAAGTTAGCGCTGCAGATTTTTATTTTGCTTATCCGGACATGGCTTATATTGGGGGTGTCGGTGGTCGTAAACCGATTATTGAGTTACCTGAAGAACGTCGGATTGAGTTTTTAAGCAAAGTGCCGCATTGGCTCAGAATTAAACATAAAGATATTTATCATGCGATCTGGGAGTTTGAACGTTCACCGATCCTGATTTTCTTTTCCCTGATCATCGTGATTAGTGCAGTGATTATTATTTTAAAATGGGGGATTCCTTATAGCGCCAAACAGCTGGCAAAACTCCTTCCGGAGCAGACTCTGGTTGAAGTAGGCAACCGGACAGAGCAGCAGTTAATTGCCCAGACCCAGCCAAGTACACTCCCGGCAGAACAACAGACGCGATTAAAAACTTTGTATGAACAAAAGATTGCTGTAGGAAAACCTGCAAAAATTATTTTCCGTCAAGGTGGATCAAGCATGGGTATGAATGCCGCAGCCATCCCGAATAACACCATTATTGTGACTGATGAACTGGTGAAAATCAGCGGCACCGATGAAGAAGTCCTTGCAGTACTGGCCCATGAACAAGGCCATCTGGTACAGAAGCACAGCATGCAAAAAGTGATTTCTAATCTGGGTGCGGCGGGACTGTTTGCCTTAGTAACTGGAGATTTAAGTGATGTGGTCACAGCATCTGTAGTGGTACTGACCGATGCCGGATATTCGCAGGCGATTGAACTGGATGCCGATGACTACGCCATGCAGCATTTACATCAACAGCAGATTTCTAGTATTCACTTGTCTAACTTTTTGCAGCGAGTGGAAAATGCCAGAATACTGGCAGAGGAATCGCAAACCTTAAAAATGAAAAATTTCACTCTCAATATCGATGGAAAAGACCGGCACCTGACAGAAACAGAACTGAAATGGATTCGCCTGATCGGGAAGTTTAAAAAATATCTGGAATCTCACCCCGAACTAGATAAAAGAATTGAGCGTATTCATGCTTTTAATGAACAGGCGAATCATCATTTTTAGCTTCTGATCATTGCTATGCCTTGATCATCAAGGCATTTTAGTCTCTATCTTTGCCAGTCGGCAGTCAGATGTTCCTGTCCCATACGGATCAAATGATCCAGAACCACATTTTCAAGTTTATTCAGGTCAGTGGAATTAGCATTGCTCTGAATCGTTACGGTAAGATGATCTGTCTCGGGTGTCAGACTCACTTCAGCATTTGGAAAATGAATCAGGAAATTTTGTTCGGTTTCATCAATATTAAATTTATGTTTCCAGTGATTGGCCAGGCGTTTGGCAATTCGTGCTGCTTGTTGCGTCTGGATATGGGCAATACTTTTCATCAGTTTTCTACACTATTCATCATTATTCTAAACTTTAAACCAAGCGGTGATGTCGGCATAAGCCTCAAAGCGTTACACAGCGTTTTAATCTTGCAACATCGAATCACAGTAGCCGGAGCGGATTTGATATAATGGAAAAAATCCAATTTCAACAAGTCAGGTTCTCCCATGTCCAAGCCTTATTTAATTGCCCCTTCTATTTTATCTGCTGACTTTGCCCGTTTAGGTGAAGAAGTCGAGAACGTGTTGGAAGCAGGTGCAGACGTTGTCCATTTTGATGTCATGGATAACCATTATGTGCCGAACCTGACTTTTGGTGCGGGTGTTTGCAAGGCCTTGAAAAATTATGGGATTAAGGCGCCAATTGATGTGCATTTGATGGTTAAGCCGGTAGATCGCATGATCGGAGATTTCCTTGAAGCGGGTGCTGATATCATTACTTTCCATCCGGAAGCGTCTGATCATATTGACCGTTCTTTACAGTTGATCAAATCAGGTGGCGCCAAAGCGGGTCTAGTATTTAACCCAGCAACGCCACTGCATTATCTGGATTATGTACTGGATAAAGTCGATCAAATTCTGCTCATGAGTGTGAACCCGGGCTTTGGTGGACAGAAATTTATTCCAATGACTTTGGATAAATTGCGTCAGGCACGCAAACTGATCGATGCTTCAGGTCGTGATATTCGTCTGGAAGTTGATGGCGGTGTTACGCCAAGCAATATTCGTGAAATTGCCGAAGCGGGTGCCGATATGTTTGTGGCGGGTTCAGCTATTTTTGGCAAGCCGGATTATAAAGCTGTGATTGATGAAATGCGTGCGGAATTAGCGAGAGTGGGACAGGTTCAATTGTAATCGTTAAAAACTCATAAGTGCATAAATATGTGGATAACTTTATGGATAAGTGTGTAGATATCTATGTTGATAACCATATGGATATGTTGCATAAAATGTAATCGTTTGTAGCCTGATTGATTGCGATTTAGACAAAATCTGTATAAAAAGAACTCAAATTGGGTTCTTTTTTATTACATATAACCCTTGTGTTTAGTGGTTATTTGTTAATCAAGAGTTAATAATTCAACCAAGTAAAAAATGATCAATGTCTCGCATATTTGTGTTTCATTATGTAATTACTCCAGACATAGTTTAAATTTAATTGATGTGTATAACTTAATATTCTGAGTCCATTCTCATGTAATTGTTGTGGATGAATTGCCCGATTATTAGAACTATTTCTGACTTGGCATTTTCAACATCTACCATAACCAGAGTAGCCATGAATGTCGTGAGGATTTGAGTAAGGCAAAGTTAAGTTGTATCTCGATAAGTCATGTTTTGTAAAAATAGCCAGATTACTGCAATGTGGTTTTATCAAATTTTTACACCTAGGAGGAACGACCTCCCTTGTGAATTGCATATCGGAATTTACAGGAAAAATCGTCAGGACGGCCTGATTCTTATATAAAAGGAGGAGGGCTGCATGGCCTGGATTGTACTTATTCTTGCGGGTATTTTTGAAATCGTTTGGGCATATTCAATGAAGCTGTCTGAAGGCTTTACCAGACTCACCCCAAGTATTATTACCATTGTCTTCATGGTACTGAGTTTTGCTTTACTGGCTTATGCGATGCGTACTTTGCCACTAGGTACAGCCTATACGATTTGGACCGGGATTGGTGCAGTGGGTTCATTTCTCATCGGTATTTGGGTTCTGGGTGAACCTGCTACCGCCTTGCGTATGCTGGCTGCCGTACTCATCATTTCCGGTCTGGTGCTGATGAAAGTATCCTCTTCATAATTTGTTTCTGCTTGTCTCGATGAACTGGGTTAATATAGAAAATGAACTCAGTGATTGGGACAGGGCGCCATCATGAACTTAAGTTATCTGTATATGGATTCTCCCGTAGGTCAGTTACGGCTGGTCGCGAATGAAACCGCGCTGGTGGCTGTGCTTTGGGACTGTGAACAGCCGAATCGGGTGAAACTGGCGACCTTGGTTGAAAATCCGCAGCATCCGGTATTGATTGAAACCAGACGCCAGCTCCAAGAATATTTTGCCGGTCAGCGCAATGTTTTTGACCTGCCTTTGGACTTTGCCGGTACTGATTTTCAGAAAAAGGTTTGGCAGGCGCTACTGAATATTCCCTACGGACAGACGCGAAGCTATCGCGACATTGCTGAACAGGTGGGTAATATCAAGGCAGTACGTGCCGTGGGTGCAGCCAATGGCAAAAACCCGATTTCGATTATTGCACCCTGTCATCGGGTGATTGGTCGCAGTGGCAAGCTGGTAGGATTTGCCGGTGGTTTGGATAAAAAAGAAATCCTGTTAAATATTGAGCGAACGCATTAATATTTAAGCACTTAAAATAAATGAAAATTAGAATATGGAACATTCTACCATACAGCTATTAAGTCCACTCTGGTCCAGTTTAGGGTGGATTCTTCTGCTTTTCTTTGGCGTGATGATTTTTAAATTATTCAAGCCATTTTTAAAAGGGAAATTAGGAGAATTTGCGGTTGCTGCCCATGTCAAACTGTATTTAAAAGATCCTCAATATATTCTGCTCAATGATTTGACTCTTCCAGACGGGACAGGTGCGACCACGCAAATTGATCATCTGTTATTAAGTCCTTACGGAATATTTGTGATTGAGACCAAAAACTATAAAGGCTGGATATTTGGAAACGAGCGACAAAAAACCTGGACCCAGAAAATCTATAAACACAGTTATAAATTTCAGAATCCGATTCATCAAAACTATAAGCACATCAAAGTATTGGAGCAGCTACTGGCAGATATTGTGGAACCAGATCTTTTGCATTCTGTGATTGTATTTATGCCAGATGCCGTGTTTAAAACGCCGATGCCAAATCATGTATTTCGGGGGGCGGGCTGGACCGACTATGTGAAAAGTTTTGATCAACAGATGATTTCTGAAACGAAATTAAAATGGATACAACTGCGGCTAGAAAAAGAAGTTTTAGAAAAATCTTGGAAAACTAATCGGGAGCATGTAGAAAATTTAAAGCATCTTAAGCAGTCATAAGCTTTTACGAGTCCATAAAAAAGCCTTTAAATCATTCAAAGGCTTTTTGGTTTTAAATATTTGAAGCTTTCAGTTTTTCGGTAATCTCGGCCAGAACTTTAATCCGTTTTACTTCATCCCATAATGCTTTGGCTTCAGGATAATGTTTCGACATCATGCCGAGCCATTGCTTGTAACGACCGACCATCCCGATCTCAGTTTTGGCTGGGCCGTTGATAAAACGAATTTGCAGTTGTAGCAGTTCATTCCATTTCATCAAAGGTGCATCCGAGTTTTGACGGATACATTGAGTCAGGTCGGGTGTGGTCACTGCACCACGGCCAATCATCAGGTCTTCGCAGCCAGATTCTAGTCGGCACTGTTTGGCATCGGCATTGTTCCAGATTTCACCATTGGCTATCACATTGATCTTGAGTGCTTCACGAATCGGTTGTAGCTGGTCCCAAAAAGCGGGTGGAGTATAGCCATCGGCTTTGGTGCGTGCATGAACGGTAACCCATGCTGCTCCTGCATCTTCAATGGCATGGGCATTTTCCAGCATGAAATTACGGTCCATATAACCCAGACGCATTTTGGCGGAAACCGGAATATGCGCAGGCACTGCATCACGCACGGCTTTAACCAGCTCATGCACGACTTCGGGTTCATCGAGCAGGACTGAACCACCACGATGACGGTTCACGGTTTTGGCCGGACAGCCAAAATTCATGTCAATTGCCGGTGCGCCCATGGCTGCCACTTTGGCGGCATTCGCTGCTAGCATCTCCGGATTATTTCCTAAGAATTGGACATGTACCGGTGTACCTGCCGCCGTCTTGCCATCATTCAACAGTTCCGGGCAGTAAGTATGATAAATATGATCGGGCAGAAGGGAATCGGTGACACGGATAAACTCGGTCACACACCAGTCAAAGCTACCTACGGATGTCAGCACATCACGCATAATCGGATCGGTTAAGCCTTCCATGGGAGCAAGCACAAGTTTCAACGGTGCACACCTGTAAATTTAAAACGGTGTTATACGTTTTTTTAGGCAGCCTGTCTAGGCTGGATCGGAATTGAATGATGAGTACCTGAAAATTGAACTTTTTGGGCTGATATAAAAAGGCCCTTAATGTGAATTAAAGGCCTTTAAAAGTGAAAATTAAGAAGGTTTAGCAATATCCAGCCATTTTAGTCAGCCAGTTTCTCGACTTTCATACTTTCACGATAATACTGGCAGCCCTTGTACAACAGGAAGAAGCCAATCAATCCGGCAATCGCATTGACGATCGAGATCGAGTTGCCGACCATCAGGGTGTTCTGGAAGTATTTATCCGTAATTAACGCCACAGCGGTGGTTCCGACGCCTAAGGCAATCAGGTTTGAAACCAGCAGGAACTTGGCAGATACTTGTGCGCGTAGCTGGTTTGGTGTCAGCATTTGCGTAGCAGCAGCCGATGCAGGAATCGGGAAAGTGGAGAAGAACATCGCCACAAAAATCAGCGCAAATGAAAGCTGCATATTATCGACCTGAGTAAACAGCACACTCGGAATAATCAGCGCCGTACAGCCAATGGCACCGGTACGAATTGCAGCATCGCTATAGCCACGTTTCGAGAAAAAGTCGATCAGCCAGCCACAGAACAAGGCACCTGAAGTATTCGCGACTAGAATAATCGTACCGAGGATATAACCGGTTTGACTCGCATCCAGACCGAAATTACGCATGTAATAGGCAGGTGCCCAGCCTAGCAGCGAATACAGCATCATGGTGTAAAAAGAAAAGCCAATAAAATGACAGAAAAAGGTCTTTTTATGTGTCTTGATAAAACCGATCGAGTTTTTGAAAGATGCTTTAATGACCTGGCCATCCTGACCGACTTTCATACCCTTACGTGCAGGTTCACACACCGTCAGCACCATGAGTAGGGCCAGCAATACGCCCGGTAGACCGACAATCATAAAGGTGAGTTGCCAGGTTTTTACTTCACCAATAAGCGGTAAAGCCACGAAGCTGACATCTTTGAGCAGGCCAATCACATAGCCGCCAATCAGGAAAGCTAAGCCCGAACCAATAAAGGCACCAATGGCATATACCCCGAGTGCACGACCTAATTTATCTTTCGGAAATAAATCGGCAACGATCGAATAAAAGGCAGGGGAAAGCGCAGCTTCGCCGGCACCCACACTCAGACGTGCAATAAACATTTGAATAAAGTTTTTACTGAGGCCGCAGGCTGCTGTGGCAAGACTCCAGAAAGCAATCCCGGTCGCAATGATTTTAATCCGGGACTTTTGATCCGCCAGTGCGGCAATGGGCAGGCCCATAATGGCATAAAACAAGGAGAAGGCCAGACCTTGTAATAGGCTGAACTGGGTGTCGCTCAGCATTAAATCGGCTTTAATCGGTTCAATCATGAGCGATAAAATTTGACGGTCTACAAATGACAGAATGTAAGCCCCCATACAAATGACCACCACATACCATTGGTAGGTGCTGCTTTCCGGTGGCGGTTCAATCTGTTCAGACAGCGGCACGGCCGATTCTGCTGGTGTAGGCTCAAAACTTTGATTTGGCGGTTGAATCGTCCTTTCAACCATTTCTAGGTTCAGCGATTTATCATTCATCATGCAACATCCTGTGCTGATCGTTTGAGATATTTATTTGATACTTTTAATTTGATTGTTATTTTTATATTGTATCGCATTTAATTAATCTAGAGGCTAAATGGATAGGCGTCAATCTGTTTTTAAGAATAGATACAAATAATTTTTAAAGACTAAAAAAAGGAATCATAATGATTCCTTTTTTTAGTGTGCATTTTTAGCCACGTTCAACCAGGGTTAAAATATCATAGGTTGCAACCAGTTCATCGCGCTGGTTTTTCACTTTAATATCCCAGACCACCACACCATGTGGCTTCTGTGCCGGATCGCGCAGTGCTTTTGGAGTTTTCTGCTTACAGGTCAGTTCTACCTGAATGGTGTCGCCAATTTTTACTGGCTCCACAAAGCGTAAGTTGTCCATGCCATAGTTGGCAATGACTGGACCCTGAGCGGCATCAACGAATAAACCGGCCGCAGCAGACACCACGAAATAGCCATGGGCAACACGCTCACCAAACAGCGATTCTGCTGCAGCAATCTTGTCCATATGCGCATAGAAATGATCACCGCTCAGGCAGCCGAAATTCACCAGATCTGCTTCGGTCACGCTACGTCGTGCAGTCAGTAAACGTTCACCGATACGCAATTCATCAAATGATTTTTTAAAAGGATGCACTCGGTCTTCAAAGACCTGAGCTCCGGCAGTCCAGCTATGGCCGACTTGGGTCATGGCATTTGGCGAGCCTTGAATCGCAGTACGTTGCATATAATGTTTGACTGCGCGCAAGCCACCGAGTTCTTCACCACCACCGGCACGTCCTGGCCCACCATGCACCAGTAAGGGCAATGGCGAACCATGTCCGGTACTTTCTTTGGCACTTTCAGCATCCAGAATGTGTACACGACCATGCCATGGCGAAATTTTGCTGAGCAGTTGTTCAATATTTTCATCGGTATTGCGTACGATGGATGCCACCAGACTACCTTCGCCACGTGCCACCAGGTCAGCAAGTTGAGCCAGGTCAGTATATGGCATTAAAGTCACTACAGGTCCAAAGGCTTCAATCTTATGGATATTTTCTGCCTGAGCTGGCACTTTGCATACCAAAACTGTCGGTGGATAGCATGCAGACTTTTCAGCGTTTTGTACTTGAATCTTAAAGTCCTGACGCAAGTGGCTACCGAATACGATCTCTGCATCCTGGCTGAGCTGTTCAACTTTTGCCGCGACATCGTGTTTCTGTTTGACGCTGGCCAAAGCACCCATCGTCACGCCTTCCTGAGCCGGATCACCCACAACGACTTTTTTCAGTTTTTCAATTAGGCGACTCTGTACGGTGTCCAAAAGTTCAGCCGGAATGAATGCACGACGAATTGCGGTACATTTTTGTCCGGCTTTAGAGGTCATTTCACGGAAGACTTCACGGACAAATAAATCAATGCTTTCGTCATTGGCTTGTTCAGTCAAAATCGCGCTGTTGACTGAATCTGCCTCCATCGTGAATGGAATAGAGTAGGCATTGAGGTGCGGATGAGAACGGAGTTTTTGTCCTGTTGATGCTGAACCGGTAAAGGTGACCGTATCTTGAGGATTTAAATGATCAAATAAATCATAAATCTGACCGCAAATCAGCTGAAGTGAACCTTCTGGTAAAAAGCCGCTTTCATGAATGGCTTTGACCACGGCATGAGTCAGCTCGGCACCTTCAGTGGCCGGTTTGACAATACAGGGTACGCCTGCCAGCAGTGTCGGTGCGATTTTTTCCAGCATGCCCCAGATCGGAAAGTTAAAGGCATTGATATGCACGGCGACACCGGCTTTAGGCGTCAGAATATGTTTCGCGCCAAAGCTACCTTGCTTAGAAAGCGGAATCCAGGCATCTTCCACCAATGCTGTTTCATCACTCAGTTCACGACGCACCAAACTTGAATAGGCATATAAGGTGCCAATCCCACCTTCAACATCAATCCAGGCATCTTTACGGGTACAGCCGGTTGCTTTGGCAAGTTCATAAAAGTCTTCTTTGCGTTCCATCAAATATTGTGCCACTTGCTTCAGTGCATTGGCACGTTGATGGAAGGTCCATGTGGCAATAGCCGCGCCTTTTTGTTTGGCATACTTCACCACGGCTTGGGTATCGATGCCCTGACTGCCGACCTGATAAACCGCTTCACCGCTAATGGCATGATAAACCGTACGTAAATCGGCTTGCGCTGTGTATTCCTGGCCGTACACCAGTGAAGCTAAGCTTTTGATGGCAATAGGATTATGGGTTGATGCAGTATCTTGATAATCCGTTGTGCTTGAGCTGCTGTCTAACTCTAACATTGTAAAAACTCCATTTATGATACGTTTTGAGAAGTATTTTAATTTTGATGTTTCATAATTTGTGTTGAAAAATTGAAAATGTCAATCATAAATCTGTGTTTAAAAATGCATAACAATAAAATAAAAAATATTAAGTTATATAAAACAAATATTTATTAAAAATAAGGATAAAAATTAAATGATACCAATAAATAGATATTGATTTTAATTACGTATCGTTTTAATTTGGGTGTATCAACACTTGGGATAAGTGAGGGAACAATGAATAACCAACAACAAATCTTCGATCAAAAGATTGAAAAGGATATTTCCATCGAGCCGAAGGACTGGATGCCGGATGCTTATCGTAAGACCTTGATTCGTCAGATCGGTCAGCACGCACACTCTGAAGTGGTGGGTATGTTGCCGGAAGGCAACTGGATTACCCGTGCACCGACTTTAAAACGTAAAGCCGTGCTAATGGCAAAAGTTCAGGACGAAGCCGGTCATGCCTTGTATCTGTACAGTGCTGCAGAAACCCTGGGTGCCGATCGTGACGATATGATGGATAAACTGATTGCCGGTCGCATGAAATATTCATCCATTTTTAACTATCCAACCCTGAGCTGGGCCGATGTTGCAGCGATTGGCTGGCTGGTGGATGGTGCAGCAATTGTCAATCAGGTTGCGCTGTGCCGTACGTCTTATGGTCCTTATGCACGTGCCATGGTGCGTGTGTGTAAAGAAGAGAGTTTCCATCAGCGTCAGGGCTTTGAAGCCATGATGGAATTGGCCAATGGTACGCCGGAACAAAAGCAGATGGCACAGGATGCAGTGAATCGTTTCTGGTGGCCGGCACTGATGATGTTTGGTCCAAGTGATGATAATTCACCGAACAGTGCACAAAGTATGCAATGGAAAATTAAATTATTCAGTAACGATGAGCTACGTCAGAAATTTGTCGATAACACCGTGTCGCAAGTCTTACAGCTTGGTTTAACCGTTCCAGATCCAGACCTTAAATTCAATGAAGCCACCGGACATTACGAATTTGGTGAAATTAATTGGGATGAGTTTTTTGCGATTCTTGCAGGCAAGGGACCGTGTAACCATGAGCGTATTGAAGCACGCCGCAAAGCTTGGGAAGGCGGCAAGTGGGTACGTGAGTCTGCAGCAGTCTATGCTCAAAAACAGCAGCAACAGTCACAAGCACAAAAAGTTGCTTAAAACAGTTTGATCAATATAGGGAATTTTGCTCATGAATAACAAAAACAACTGGTCACTTTATGAAGTGTTTGTGCGTAGTAAACAGGGTCTGAGTCACCGTCATGTCGGCAGCCTGCGTGCACCAGATGAGGAAGTCGCACTACAAAATGCCCGCGATGTATATACCCGCCGCAATGAAGGTATCAGTATCTGGGTGGTGAAATCTGAATTGATTACCTCTTCACAGCCAGATGAAAAAGCAGAATTTTTTGAACCCGCTCTGGACAAGGTTTATCGCCATCCAACCTTTTATAACATTCCAGCTGGCATCGAGCACATGTAAAGGGAAAGGTGAAGATTATGACAAATCAAGTATTGGCAGAATTTCTTTTACATGTGGGTGACAGTCAACTGATCCTGTCACATCGTTTGGCAGAGTGGTGTGGTCATGCACCTGAACTGGAGCTGGATATTGCCTTGGCCAATATCGGACTGGATTTATTGGGTCAGGCACGTACTGCACTCAGTCTGGCGGGGGAAGTGGAAGGACAGGGTCGTGATGAAGACAAGCTGGCTTATTTCCGCACCGAGCGTGAATACCGTAATTTGCTGCTGTGCGAACAGCCGAATGGTGATTTTGCCCAGACTTTGGTGCGCCAGTGGTTGATGGATCACTACCATGCTTTATTGTTTAGCGCCTTAAGTCAAAGTCAGCATACTGAACTAGCTGCTTTTGCAGTGAAATCACTCAAAGAAGTGAAATATCACCAGCGTTTTTCCACTACCTGGATGGAACGCTTAAGTTTAGGTACCGCAGAAGCGCATGACAAAACCCAGCAAGGTTTAAACCAGTTATGGCGTTTTACCGAAGAGCTTTTTGTCCTGACGGCTGATGAAAGACAGCTGGTTGAGAGCGGTGTCATTCCAGAGATTGAACATTTAAAAGCACAGTGGCTGGAGACCATTACAACCGAGCTAGCGCGATTTAAATTAAGCCTGCCAGAGCTGGGTGCTTATCGCAGTGGGGCTAAACAGGGTTTACATACAGAACATCTCGGTTTTGTTTTGGCTGAACTGCAATACATGCAGCGCTCATATCCAAACATGAACTGGTAATTCGGCACAATCACAGGGAGTGAGTCGCATGAATCTGATTCGACACGTAGAAGATCAATGTTGGGACGTTTTACAGCAGGTTTCTGATCCAGAGATTCCGGTATTGTCAGTGATTGATCTGGGTATGATTCGTGGCGTCGAGCTGAATCAGCAGGATGAAATTGTGGTGCGACTCACGCCGACCTATAGCGGCTGTCCGGCCACGGATTTATTAAAAGCAGAAATTACCCAGGCTTTCGAGGCCAATGGTTTGACGCCGGTCAAAGTCATTGTGGACCTGTCTCAAGCCTGGACCACGGACTGGATGAGTGAATCGGGCAAACACAAATTACAGCAATATGGTATTGCCCCGCCGCAAGGCCAGTCACATAGCTGTGGTACGCATGTGGCATTGACCGATGGCATCACCTGTCCACAGTGCTTAAGTAACAACAGCAAATTATTAAGTGAATTCGGTTCGACCGCCTGTAAAGCTTTATATCAATGTCGGGACTGCTTAGAAACTTTTGACTATTTCAAATGTATTTGATTGTAACGATTGCGCGGTGGGCAGGGTAAACCAATAACAAGCCTGAACACCGCCACCTAAAAGAAGGATTTTGCCATGAGCCAATTTATACCATTAACCATTAAATCGATTCAGCCACAAACCGAGCAGGCGATCTGCATTGCCTTTGATCTCGCGCCTGAGCAGTTGGATGCTTTCCAATATCAGCCGGGTCAGCACCTGACCATTCGTCATTTAACCGATGACGGCGAGCTGCGCCGCTGTTACTCGATCTGCAGTGATACGCAGGAAGACATGAGTATTGCGATTAAAAAAATTGATCAGGGTCAGTTTTCAACCTGGGCCAATGCGCATCTCAAAGCGGGCGATGTACTAGAAGTCATGCCACCGCAAGGGGTGTTCTTTCAGAAAGCCGCCAAGGCTGGTGGCCAGAATTATCTAGGATTTGCAGCAGGCAGTGGCATTACGCCAATTTTATCGATTGTAAAGTCGGTGTTGAACCGTCAAGCGGAAGCAACATTCACTCTGGTATATGGTAACCGCTCCTGGAAACAGACCATGTTCTCTGAACAGATCATGGACTTGAAAGACCGTTTTAAGGAACGTCTGCAACTGGTAAATATTTTTTCACGTGAACTGAATGACAGCGAGATCTTTAATGGTCGGATTGATGCAGACAAATTGCAGCAGTTATTTCAGGCCAATCTGATTTCTGCCGAAGCAGATCACTGTTTCGCTTGCGGTCCTGAAGAAATGATGACAGCAGTCGAAACGGTATTACCGACTTGGGGCATTCAGCGCAGTAAGATTCACACTGAACGCTTCAATACCGGTACTGCACCGAAAGCAACCGCCCAGCAGATGGAAAGCCGTAGCGAAGAACGCGTCAATATTGTTCTGGATGGTCGCGAGCTGATTGTTGAAGTCTCCAAACAGGATGACAGTATTTTAGATGCTGCGCTACGTGCCGGAGCCGACCTGCCATATGCCTGTAAGGGCGGTGTTTGTGCCACCTGTAAATGTAAGGTGTTAGAGGGACAGGTTGAAATGGCGGTGAATTACAGTCTGGAAGAAGATGAAATTCAGAAAGGCTATGTGCTCAGTTGTCAGGCACGTCCAACCACGGCCAATGTCCGACTCAGTTTTGATGAATAACAGCTGAATTTACAGCACCGCGAGCATAGCAGGAGTTCAAGGATGACCTACATTAAAACCAGCTCAACCAAGCCAGGTGTGGTACTGATCGAGCTGAATCGCCCGGAAAAGCGCAATGCCTTAAACAATGCCACCTTGCAAAACATTGCAGCCTGTCTACAGGACTTGGAAACAGATGCTGCTGTGAAAGCCGTGGTCATCACCGGAAATACGCAATGCTTTGCTGCCGGTGCTGATTTAAATGAGCTGGCGCAGTTAGATGTGGTCAGCATCCAGCAAGACCAGCGCCCACTGCTTTGGAAAAAAATTGATGAATTTTCCAAGCCTTTAATCATGGCTGTGAATGGTTATGCTTTTGGTGCAGGTTTCGAGTTGGCTTTACATGGCGACATGGTGCTGACCGGAGAAAATGCCCAGTTTGCCTTGCCTGAAATCGGTTTGGGCATGCTGCCGGGTGCCGGTGGAACACAGCGTCTGGCCCGTCTGGTCGGTCAGCAATTAACGATGCGTTGGGCCATGACCGGTGAAATGATTTCGGCACAGACCGCATTGCAATATGGCATTAGCAGTCAGGTTTGTCCGGCAGGACTGACCGTGCAATACGCACTGGAACTGGCAGAAAAAATTTCCAAGCAGGCACCGCTGGCCATTCGTGCTATCAAGCAATCCTTAAAGTCGATTCATGAAGTGACTTTAAGTCAGGGATTGAAACTTGAACGTCAACATTTTGTCTGGCTGGCGGCAACCCAAGATCGCCAGGAAGGCATCAATGCATTTTTAGAAAAAAGAAAACCAGAATTTAGAGGTGTGTAATGGATTATCAAACAATTATTGTCGAAGAAAAAAATGCAGTGGGCTACCTGACCTTTAACCGTCCAAAACAGCTCAACAGCTTTAATGAAACCATGCATCAGGAAGTTTCCAAGGTCATCAAGGCCTGGGCCAAAGACAGCCAGATTCGTGCCGTTGTGATTTCAGCCGAAGGCCGCGGTTTTTGTGCCGGTCAGGATCTGAATGACCGCGTGGTCGATCCGAATGCCGATGCACCGGACTTAGGCCTGTCGATTGAAAAATATTACAACCCTTTGATCAAGCTGATTACCGAAATGCCTAAACCGGTGATTTGTGCGGTGAATGGTGTGGCAGCAGGGGCAGGTGCCAATATTGCCCTAGCGTGTGACATTGTGGTGGCAGCAAAATCGGCTTCCTTTATTCAGGCCTTTTGCCGTCTAGGTTTAGTACCAGATTCAGGTGGTACCTGGTTCTTGCCGCGTCTGGTCGGCCGTGCTCAGGCGATGGGCCTTGCCATGCTCGGCGATAAAATTCCGGCTGAGCGCGCAGTACAACTGGGCATGATCTGGCAGGTGGTTGAAGATGAGCAACTGCAAGCAGAAGCGAAAAAATTGGCGGAGCATCTGGCTCAGCAACCGACCTATGGTCTGTCCCTGATCAAAAAAGCCATTCATGCCGCAGCCGACAATAATCTGGACGAGCAGCTCATTCTGGAACGTGACCTGCAACGTCTGGCTGGACGTTCAAGCGACTATAAAGAAGGTGTACAAGCATTTATGCAGAAGCGTACCCCTGAATATAAAGGATGCTAAATCATGCAGCAGATCAATTTAGAACAAGTCAAAGTTGCTGTGGTCGGTGCGGGAACCATGGGGATTGGTATTGCACAACTGGCCGCCATGCACGGGCATCCGACCTATGTGTTTGATCTCGATCGCAGCAAAGTTCAGAGTGCCTTAAATGCTTTAGAGGCACAGCTCAGCAAGCGTGTAAAAAATGGCAAAATGACCCAGCAATTGCTGGAAAGTACCTTCGCCAATCTGATCGTGGCAGAGGACATTCAGCAGCTTGCCGATGCGGGCTTAATTATTGAAGCCATTGTTGAGAAGAAAGAAGTGAAACAAAACCTGTTTCAACAGCTGGCTGCCATTTGCCCGGAACAGACGATTTTTGCGTCCAATACTTCTTCGATTTCCATTACTGCAATTGCCTCGGCGATTCCACATCCAGAGCGAGTGATTGGTCTGCATTTCTTTAATCCGGCGCCGGTGATGAAACTGGTCGAGATTATCCGCGGACTGAAAACTTCAGCAGCGATTGCCGATGCAGTATTTGATCTGATGAAGCACTGGAACAAGGTTCCGGTACGGGCCAAATCGACGCCCGGTTTTATCGTCAATCGTGTCGCGCGACCGTATTATGCCGAAGCCTTTCGCGCCTTGCAGGAAAATGCCACTACCCCGGAACAGCTCGATTACATCATGCGTGAATGTGGCCGTTTTGCCATGGGACCGTGTGAACTCACCGACCTGATTGGTCAGGATGTGAATTTCTCGGTCACGCAAAGTGTCTATCAAGAATTTTTCTATGAGCCACGCTACCGCCCGTCCTTGATTCAAAAAGAGCTGGTCGATGCAGGCTGTTATGGTCGCAAGTCCGGTCAGGGTTTTTATGATTACACGCAGTCCAAGCCTGTGCCTGTATATGAATTGCCAGTCAGTTATGCCAAGTCGCTGAATAAGCTCAAAGTCACGGTAAAAGGTGAATGGTTGCATTCCTTAGCACTGATTGAACGCTTAAAACAGGCCTCTCATGTGGATCTTATTTTTCAGGCGGCAGACCAGAATGAAATCCTGATTGGTGATCTTTCCCTGCGATTATCGCTTGGCGAGTCGGTTGAACTGGCTTATCCGCATGACCCAGTGGTGTTGATGGACTGGCATGCAGATTGGGCTAATGCCCAGGCGATTCCGGTGGTGGCATCACCGGCGTGTAGTGAAGAACAGCGCCAAGCGGCAGAACTATTCCTCATAGGTATGAATTTGATACCAATTTGGTCTAAGGATCATCCAGGGCTTTATGTTATACGTAGTATCGCCATGTTGGTGAATGAAGCCTGTGAAGCCGTATTGCATGATATTGCATCAGAGCAAGATATTGATTCTGCTATGAAATATGGTGTGAATTATCCTCAGGGTCCATTTGAGTGGGTAGACAGAATTGGATATTACACAATTTTACAAATTTTAGAAAATATGTATCGTATTTATGGCGAAGAACGCTATAGAACTAGTATATATTTAGCAAAGAAAGCGGTGCAGGGAAATGCACAACAAGCTCAGCAACCACAATTCCGAGTAGCTGGCTAAAAGGAAAAAATCATGGAACAGGTTTATATTTTTGATGGAATACGCACCCCGATTGGACGCTATGCTGGTGGGTTGAGCGGTATCCGTGCCGATGATCTGGCAGCTTTACCGATTCAGTATCTGAAAAATCAGCATCCTGCATTGCCATGGGCTGAACTGGATGAAGTCATTTTAGGCTGTGCCAATCAGGCTGGCGAAGATAATCGTAACGTTGCGCGTATGGCTGCTTTACTCGCAGGGCTGCCTGATTCTGTTCCAGCGATCACCGTGAACCGCTTATGTGCCTCAGGCCTGGATGCGATTGGTCTGGCAGCACGCGCCATTAAATCCGGTGAAGCACAATTTGTACTGGCTGGTGGGGTGGAATCGATGAGCCGTGCGCCGTTTGTACAGTCCAAACCCAAGACTGCCTTCAGCCGTACCCCAGAAATTTATGACACCACCATTGGCTGGCGCTTCATCAATCCAAAATTCAAAGCTCAGTTTGGCGTCGACAGCATGCCAGAAACGGCAGAAAATGTAGCCGAGAAATACCAGATCAGCCGGGCAGATCAGGATTTATTCGCTTACCGCAGTCAGCAAAAAACAGCAGTTGCACAGCAAAACGGTATTTTTACTGCAGAAATCTTGCCAGTAGAAATTAATGCTCCCAAGAAGACTACGCTGACTATTTCCCAAGATGAGCATCCGCGTGCAGAGACCACACTAGAAAGCTTGGAAAGATTGAAAGCAGCATTTCGCGCTACAGGTGGTTCAGTCACCGCCGGCAATGCTTCGGGCGTCAATGATGGTGCAGCTTGTGTATTACTGGGTAATCAGAAATTTGCCGATCAGCATAGTTTAACTCCTCAAGCCAAAGTGGTCGGTATGGCCAGTGCTGGTGTCGCAGCCAAATATATGGGCATCGGGCCGGTGTCAGCCGTACATAAAGTTTTGCAGCAGACCGGACTAAATTTAGATCAGATGGATGTGATTGAGCTGAATGAAGCTTTTGCTGCGCAGTCACTGGCGGTGATTCGTGAACTCGGTTTGCAAGATGATGACTCGAGAATCAACCCAAATGGTGGTGCCATTGCTTTAGGACATCCGCTTGGCATGAGTGGTACCCGTCTGGTGATCACGGCCATGAAAGAACTGAAACGTCGTAATGGAAAATACGCACTCTGCACCATGTGTGTCGGTGTCGGTCAGGGAGTCGCGCTGATTTTAGAAAATATGGATTAAGGACATCATTCAATTAATGAATTAAATAGTGGTCAGGACGACCGCTTCAGGAGCAAGAATATGAATAACAATGCAATGGAAAAAATTGAAACGGTATCGGTTGATGAGTTACGCAGTGTCCAGCTACAGCGTATGAAAAAGACGTTGCAACATGCTTATCAGAACAGTCCGGTTTATAAAAAGAAATTCGATGATGCTGGCGTGCATCCGGATGATTTCAAATCACTGGAAGATCTGGCCAAATTCCCGTTTACCACCAAACAGGATTTACGCGATAACTATCCATTTGGCATGTTCGCTGTGCCACAGGAACAGATTGTGCGTGTACACGCATCTTCTGGCACCACCGGTCAACCGACCGTAGTTGGTTATACTCAAAATGATATTAATGTCTGGTCAGATGTAGTGGCACGTTCATTACGCGCAGCCGGCTTGAGCAGTAAAGATATCATCCAGGTGTCTTATGGTTATGGTCTGTTTACGGGTGGTTTAGGTGCGCATTATGGCGTTGAACGCTTGGGTGCAACCGTGATCCCAATGTCTGGCGGACAAACCGATAAACAGGCGCAACTGATTCATGACTTTAAACCGACAGCACTGATGGTTACGCCATCTTACTGCCTGAACATTATTGAAGCGCTTGAGAAGAAATTTGGCACAGCCAAAAACTGTTCGATTAAAACCGGTGTATTTGGTGCAGAGCCATGGACCAATGAAATGCGCAAGGAAATCGAAGAGCGTCTGGGCATTGATGCACTGGATATTTATGGTTTATCAGAAGTCATGGGACCCGGTGTCGCGATGGAATGTCTGGAATCCAAAGATGGCCCAACCATTTGGGAAGATCATTTCTATCCTGAAATTATTCATCCTGAAACCGGTGAAGTGCTGCCAGATGGCGAACTGGGTGAACTGGTATTTACCACCATTACTAAAGAAGGCATGCCGGTAATCCGTTACCGTACCCGTGATCTGACCCGTTTATTGCCAGGCACGGCACGCACCATGCGCCGTATGGACAAGATTGTCGGCCGTAGTGATGACATGATGATTATCCGTGGGGTGAATGTCTTCCCATCACAGATTGAAGAGCAGATTTTACAAATCCAGCAACTGATTCCGAACTACCAGATTCAGATTTGCAAACAGGGACATCTGGATACATTGCATATCCGTACCGAAATGCGTAAAGATAGCAGTGACATTATGGCGCACCAGCTGGCAACTCAGCTGAAAAGCCAGATTAAAACTATGGTCGGAATCACCGTAAGTGTCGAAGTGTTGCCTGAAGGCAGTCTGCCACGCTCTGAAGGTAAGGCACAGCGCGTTTTTGATATCCGCAAGTCTGCATGAAGTACTATTGGATGATAGCCAAATGGTCTATCATCCAGTTTCTATAAGGTAAAGTTAAACGCAATGAATCCGAAATTAAAACAAATAATTGATGACTTTATTCAAACTGAAGCACTCAGCGGAACCTCATTAATCATGACCATCTTCGGTGACTGTATTTTTCACCGAGGGGGCATCATCAGTCTGGCCAGTCTGATTCAGCTCATGGATGTCTTCGGGTTTAATGAACGATCAGTACGGACTGCCGTATTCCGTCTGGTCCAAAATGGCTGGCTGATGTCTGAGAAAATTGGTCGCACCAGTTATTATCGCGTAACCGAAAGCAGCCGCCAGCGTTTTATTATGGCAGATCAAAAAATTTATAGTTTTCAGCATACCGAATGGGATCAGAAATGGGATCTGGTGCTACTCAGTTCAGTGGAATTGGAAAATAAACTGGTTCTGAAAAAAGAACTGGAATGGCTGGGCTTTGCCAATATCGCCACCAATGTCATGGCCTATCCGGGCTGTGATCATCAGAAACTGCAAAACCTGCTGCTGAACCTGAAAATGACCGACCAAGTCGTGGTGTTTAAAGCTGAAACTTTGCAGCTCTGGCAGGAATCCTATCCAACTGTAAAACGCATGGTTGCCACCAATTGGCCGGTGCAGGAACTGCATCAGCGTTATGAAAAATTCATTGCGGATTTCCGGGAATTCTTTCATCTGGTGGAACAGGAAGATGAACTGGATCCGGTTCAGGCTTTTCAGTTACGAATTTTGCTGATTCATCAATTCCGCCGGATTTTATTAAAAGATCCGAATCTGCCTTTTGAATTATTGCCGTCTAACTGGCTTTCCCTGAATGCCCGTAATTTAAGCAGTAATTTATATCAAACCGTGGTTGCGGCAGGGGATGAATTCTTTATGGAGATCGCACGAACTTCGGAAGGTTCGATGCCACCAGTACATCCACAATTTTATAAACGTTTTGGCGGTTTGCGACTGGAAGCCGTCAGCTAATCTAATTCTGCATTTTTAAAGGAATAAAATAATGCCGTATTATGCCATTGATGGTGTGATTCCTGTGGTCAGCTCTCGCGCTTATGTGCATCCGCAAGCTGTTCTGATCGGGGATGTGGTGATTGAAGAGGGCGTATATATCGGGCCTTTCGCTACTTTAAGAGCCGACTTTGGTGGGATTCATATCCAGAAAAATGCCAATGTTCAGGATTCCTGCACCATTCATGGCTTTCCCGGTAGTGTCACCCTGGTCGAAGAATATGGCCATATCGGACATGGCGCGATTTTACATGGTTGTATCATTCGCAAAAATGTATTGGTCGGCATGAACAGCGTGATTCTGGATGAAGCCGAAATTGGTGAAAATACCATTATCGGTGCCAATAGCACGGTTAAAGCTAAAGCTCAAATTCTGGAAAATTCACTGGTGCTCGGTAGTCCAGCGCGGGTCATCCGTCCCTTGGACGCCAAAGAAATTGCCTGGAAAAGCAAAGGGACACAGGAATATATTCAGCTGACAGAGCGCTGCTTGTCCTCGATGCAGGAGGTCAGTCCTTTAACAGAAGTCTTCGCAGACCGGCTGAGCTATAAAGCCTTCAAGGCAGAGTATCAGATCAAGCAGAATAGCTTGAATGACTAACTCAGCAAGATGATCTTATTGAATAGATGAATTCTGCATTTTAAAAACAGGAAGTGACTGAAACCAAATTCCAACTGCATTCCCTGACCGGCTATTTAGACTGAAATAAAACTGGTCTGGAAAGCATATATGGAAAATAGGGAATTTAAAGATCATTTCTCCCAGCAATCACAGGATTATGCCTTGTTTCGTCCGCATTATCCGGATGCATTGGGAAAGCTATTGGCAGAGCTGTCACCAAGTACCAAATTGGCTGTAGATGTCGGCTGTGGTTCTGGACAGCTTTCAGAAGTTTTGGCGAATTATTTTGATCAGGTGATTGCTATTGATGCGAGTAGTGAACAGATTGCCCAGGCCAAACCGCATCCAAAAATTCAGTATGGTCAGGCATTCGCTGAAGAGATCCCGTGTGCTGACCAGAGTATTGATCTGATTTCAGTGGCTCAAGCAGCGCATTGGCTCGATCTGGAAAAATTCTACGCAGAAGTTCGAC
This sequence comes from Acinetobacter endophylla, assembly GCF_053543775.1. NCBI lineage: Bacteria > Pseudomonadati > Pseudomonadota > Gammaproteobacteria > Moraxellales > Moraxellaceae > Acinetobacter > Acinetobacter endophylla. The sequence goes on from NZ_JBLVOM010000010.1 coordinate 47,387, forward strand.
GCATCGCGAAACCTAAAGCCATTCTGGCTTTAATTAGCTATGGCGTGTTCAGTGTGGATGAGCCACATCTGAATCATTATTTTAAGCATTTTTATGAAGTCACGCTTGCACCGTACTGGCCGCCTGAACGTCGCCATGTAGATGAAGGATATAAAAATCTACCATTTCCATTTCAGGAAATTGTGATTCAGCCACCGGTATTAGAGGTTGAATGGAACTTTTATCAGTTAATTGGTTATATGAGTACTTGGTCAGCTGTGAAAGCTGCCACTAACGCACTTGGACATAATCCACTGAACGTACTGGCAGATGCCTTATTGCCAGAATGGGAAGATCCAGAATTGCCTAGAGTGATTCGCTGGCCATTGTCGGTGCGGGTGGGGCGTATCACCGTTTAAAGAATATTCAAGCTAAAGCCTGTTTATTGAACAATGAATTGAATATTTCAAGGCTCAGAATTATCGCCCTAGAATCATTTCCAGCACAAATTTAGACCCAATGAAACCCAGTGCCAGCAAGCCAAAACCGATCAGGGTAAAGCGCACGGCTTTCTGGCCACGCCAGCCAAACTTCCAGTGTCCGATTAATAGTGAACCATAAACCAGCCAGGAAATAATACTGAACGCAGTTTTATGTGCCAGATGCTGAGCAAAGAAATTGTCGATGGTAAAGAAGCCAAAGCCCAAAGCGAGGGTAAGTAAAACAAAACCGGTCATCAGCATATCAAATAGCAGTGATTCCATGTCCTGATAAGAGGGTAGCAAACTGACCCAAACCCGGCGTTTGTGCTTCTTTTTCAGCTCACGATCCTGAAAACGTAAAATTACGGCCTGAATGGTTGCCATGAGCAATACTGCATAAGCAGACAAAGACAAAATAATATGAATGTCCAAGCCTAGAGAGTTCTGAATAATAATTTTAGCTGGCTGGGTAAAGACAAAACCGAGGATCAAACCTGTGGCAGCCACTGGAATCCCGATCAGGTTCAGGGCAATAATCGGACGATAAGTACTGTAAATAATACTGAGCAGCAGCATCAAACCCGAGGTAAAAGAAAACAGGGAAAAGACATCATAATTAATGCCTAGCGGAGTATGCATATCACCATATAACACCAGTCCATGCAGGCTCAGTCCAAGCAGTGCAGTTAGCGAAACAAACCATTGATTGGGGGTACGTTTAGACATTAAATGAATGAACAGATACCAGAAGGAAGCGGTATAAGCGACTAATGCTAAGATCGTATAAACCAAGGGGAGGCTAACCATGTCAAACCTTTTTAAGGGTGATGAATATTCATTTATATAAATTCGCTGCGAACTACAGTATCCTATAGCATTCTATGCATAAATTTTCTATTTTAAGAAACAATTTTTTGCTCATGGCTATTTTAAGCGGATTTTGCAATGTTTGATACCTTAACAGAACGACTCACGCAGAGTTTAAGAAATGTTACTGGCTCAGGGCAGCTAACCGAAGACAATATTAAAGATACGTTACGTGAAGTGCGTATGGCGCTTCTTGAGGCCGATGTTGCGTTACCTGTAACTCGTGAATTCATCGCGAAAGTTAAGGAAGAAGCATTAGGCCAGGAAGTGATGACTCAGTTATCTCCTGGGCAGGCTTTTGTCAAAATCGTTCATGACGAATTGACCAAAATGATGGGCGAGGCCAATGAAAGCCTCGACCTCGCTGCAAAACCACCTGTGGTTGTCCTGCTTGCAGGCTTGCAGGGTGCAGGTAAAACAACAACTGCAGCGAAACTTGCACGCTTCTTACAAGAACGTCAAAAGAAAAAAGTAGCGATGGTCTCTGCCGACGTATATCGTCCGGCTGCGATCAAACAACTACAGACTGTCGCGGGTGAAGTCGGTGCGATTTTCCTGGAATCCAGCGCAGACGAAAAACCAATTACGATTGTCAATCGTGCGATTGAACAGGCAAAAATCCAGTTTGCCGATGTGCTGATTGTCGATACGGCAGGCCGTTTGCATATCGATGATGACATGATGGGTGAAATCAAAGAGCTGCATGCTGCGATAAACCCGACTGAAACCCTGTTCGTGGTCGATGCCATGACCGGTCAGGATGCGGCAAACACCGCGAAAGCATTCAACGATGCCTTGCCTTTAACTGGTGTGATCCTGACCAAAACTGATGGTGATGCGCGCGGTGGTGCAGCGCTTTCAGTACGCGCGATTACCGGCAAGCCAATCAAATTCTTGGGTATGGGTGAGAAACTCGATGCCTTGGAGCCATTCCATCCTGAGCGTGTTGCACAGCGTATTCTCGGTATGGGTGATGTACTTTCTTTGGTCGAAGAACTTGAACGCAAGGTCGACAAAGAAAAAGCCGAAAAAATGGCGAAAAAACTGCAAAAAGGCGGCAGCTTCAACTTTGAAGACATGCTGATGCAGTTTGAGCAGATGAACAAGATGGGCGGCATGATGGGCTTCCTGGACAAACTTCCTGGCATGAGCAATGCCGGTCTGCAAGATGCGTTGGCGCAAGCCAATCCTGAAAAGCAGGTCAAGAAAATGGAAGCGATTATCCAGTCGATGACTATCAAAGAGCGCCGTAATCCAGACCTGATGAACCCAAGCCGTAAAAAACGTATCGCAGCAGGTTGCGGTATGGAAGTGGCAGAAGTCAACAAGCTGATCAAGCAACATGCCCAAATGGCCAAGATGATGAAAAAATTTGCCAATCCATCGGGTATGGCAAAAATGATGAAATCACTCGGCGGCTTGCAGAAACAGTTTGGCGGCGGCGGTGGCATGGGTCCATTGTTCGGCGGCAACGATAAGAAATAAGTTTGGTTTTAAAAAAGGCGCTTTAAGCGCCTTTTTTTATTGCGAATAAATCGTCAAACCGGTTTAAACAAAACAACATTTACTTACCCAAAATAAAAATCTAATCAGGCAGACTCGGGAATATCAGCACAAAATAAAGAGAAATTTCAAATGACCCAAGTGATTGTCGTACATGGTTATACTGCAAGCCCGGAAGAAAACTGGTACCCATGGATTCAGGAAAAAGCCCAACAAGAAAATGTCAGTTTAAAAGTACTCCGGCTCGATCCATCAACTACACCGACACTGGACATCTGGGATCAGCAAATGCGTGAACAGATTGATGCAATTGATGAGGACAGTATTTTTATTGCACATAGCTTGGGAACTGTGGCCGCATTGCATTACTTATCCAGAGAATTAAAACAGCAGAAAATTCAGCAACTGGTACTGATCGCGGGATTTAATGGTCGATTGGGTCGCCTGGATGAAGTAAATCCTTTTATTGATGCTGCTGAGATCGATTTTGATTTACTCAAACAGCAGATTGCAGAGCGTGTAGTGATCTATTCTGAAGGCGATGATCGGGTTGCGCCTGAATTTAGTCTGGAACAGGCGGACAGTCTGGATGCCATTGTGGTGAATGCCAAGCACCATGGGCATTTTATTGATTCTCAAGGTTGTACTGATCTGCCGGAACTCTGGAAAGTGATCAAGCCTTATCTGATTAAATCCGAAGTTTAAGCATGTTGTTGTATTCGCTAAATTTTAAAGTTTAACATGAGATGGTGTTCAAAAAGGCACTTGAATTCCATCTCCAGACTGGTTAAAACTAATTTTTTGTCGACGCAATTTGCGTTCAATGATAATAAGTAAATCACTATGAAAAATATAATAAAGAAAGTCTATATCGTGCCGGATTATCAGGCGACCTCCAATGATCACTGGTACCCTTGGCTTAGTCGCCAGCTTAAAAATACCGGTTTTGAGTCCAAGCGGATTATGCTGGCCAACCCTTTTCAGCCTGATTTAGAAGAGTGGCAGCAGAATCTGAAACTGCATATTCCGCACATGGATGAACATACCTTTTTAGTTGCACATGGCCTGAGTTGCGTCAGTGTTTTAAACTTTTTACAGGAACATTATATTCAGCAGCAACGCAAGATCGGTGGCATCATTCTGGTCTCAGCCTTTGATACACCCTTGGTTGCATGGTCAGAACTGAATAAAATACTGCAGGCTGTGCGACTTGATCTGAAAAACTTGCCGTATAGCTATAAACGTGCGGTGATGCTGATCTCCAGTAATGATCCTTATGTGCCTGCACCGATTTCCTTGCGTTTAGCACATAGCCTGAATGCACAAATTTTTGAGATCAAAAAAGCTGGACATTTTAACAAGGCTGATGGTTTTGCCGAATTCCCCCAATTGCTGGACATTATCAAACAGTGTCTGGCAAATGAGCTGCAAAATGCTGCAGGCCTTTAAGCAAGAGATCAGGTTCAATTCGGGGCTGATACTGAGCGAGATGTTGTGCAAACAGCGGTGCATCTCCACCGGTTAAAACCAGCTGTGCTGGAAAATCATGTAGTACTTTTTCAATGGTGCTGAGCAGACCCAGCAGAATGCCATGATGAACAGCGTCGATGGTATTGCGTCCGGGATTGAGTTCAGAAAAAGCGGCATCCGGAATTTTAATGCCTTTGGTATTCTGAATTAGGGAGTCACGTTGCAAGTACAGATTTGGCAGAATAAACCCCCCCAAATGTTGTTGTCCTTTCGCCAGATCAATAGTCAGCGCCGTACCACAACTAATCACACAATAATTTTCATGCGCTTGAGTCGCCACTGCAAGTACCTGTAACCAGCGGTCAATACCCAGTTGCGAAGGTTCATCATAGCCACAGATCAGACCGGCATATTCTGCCTGTACCTGAGCAAAAATCACTGGAATATGCAGGCTTTCTAAAATGCTGAGAATGCGCTCATTATTGATTTTATCCTGGACCGAGGATAGACCTACCTGATGCAAGCCCAGCGCTCTGAAATGCTGGATCAGGCCAAGTAACAAATCAGCAGGGGACTGTAAATGTAATTCCGCTGCTTGTTCAATAATCTGATCATGCTCGGTAATCCAGTATTTCAGCCGGGTATTGCCAATATCCAACCATAATTTTTTCATTGCTGTATGCCTGTTCGTCCAACGTGTTGAAGGCGGAGCTGTCCCTGATAAAAGGTCTGGATTCCCTGATCGGTCAAAATCTTGACTGCACCATCATCCTGAATCCCCAGAAAAGTACCGGAATATTGCCCTTGCACGTCAGTAAATTCAACTGCTTGTTGCATAAATGCAGCCGATCGATTGAAACGTGCCGCCAGGTTTTGACTGCTATAATTAAACCATTGCCCGGCTTGCTGAATCGCCAGATATAACTGGGCAATCAGCTCGACTCTTGAGGTGCAGGATAATCCCAGCTCGCTCAAGGAGCTAACCTGCTGATCTGGAAGGTCAGTGGGCAGAGGGTCGATATTTAAACCGACACCGACCACCACCTGTGTGGTTGAAATCGGCTCGACCAGAATACCGCCCCATTTTCCTTGCAGGCTATACAGGTCATTCGGCCATTTCACCTGTAATTCCAGGCCTTTTAGACTCGGCATTTGCAGGATATTTAACGCAATTTCCAGCGCCAGACGACCATCAATGGGTTTTTGTGTATGCAGCAATGTGCTTAAATAGATGTTCCCTTCAGGTGATATCCACTGACGTTGACGCTGTCCACGGCCTTGGGTCTGCACATGACTGCACACCAGAACCTGCTGCACCCCCTTCGTTGCCAATTCGCGTACATCATCATTGGTCGATGTAGTAATCGGTTTGATGAGTAATACTTCCGGGAGTTGGCCTGCATCGCTTAATCGTTGTTGCAGTTCACGAGTTTCTACATCCATTTGAATCTAAACGTGGTAAATATCGTTATGGAGTTAATCATATATTTATTGATTGGTGCAATTGCCGGATTCACCGCAGGCCTGTTTGGGGTCGGCGGTGGTTTGATTATTGTGCCCATCCTCTACATTGTTTTTACCCAGCTCCAGTACGATCCCAGCGTGATTATGCATATGGCGGTGGGCACTTCCTTGGCAACAATTATTGTGACTTCTATCAGCTCGGTCATGGCGCATCATCAACGAGGGGCAGTGCTATGGCCCGTATTTCGTAATCTGGCGCCAGGTCTGATCATTGGCTCTTTCTTGGGTGCGGGGATTGCCGACTATTTATCTGGTCAAGGTTTGCAGTTACTGATCGGTTTCTTTGCGGTCTGGGTGGCTTTTAGAATGTTTAGAGGAGCGCATATTCAGATTGATCCGAATCAAAAATTGCCTTCAACCCCGGTACAAATTGCTGCGGGTGGCGGGATCGGTGTGGCATCGGCCATCTTTGGGATTGGTGGGGGAAGTCTGACCGTTCCGTTTCTGAATCGCTGCGGGATCGTAATGCAAAAAGCAGTGGCGACCTCTGCGGCTTGCGGTTTACCGATTGCAGTTGCAGGTGCGTTGGGGTTTATCTGGTTCGGTAAACAGGCGCAGGTCACCGTACCAAATACCATTGGTTATATTCATATTTATGCCTTTATTGGTATCAGCATGATGAGTTTTTTCACTGCCAAGCTGGGGGCAAAAGTGGCACATCTGCTTTCACCGGCAGTATTAAAAAAATGTTTTGCTGCTTTACTGACCACCGTCGGCCTGTATTTTATTTATCAGGGTTTTATGGCCTGATTTAAACCTTTTAGTTTGAACTGATGTACCGTATTAGGAGAATAGATGACTATTCTCCTTTTTTATGAACTTAGGTTGGCTGTATAGACATAAGATTGTCTGACAATGTCAAAGTATTTATGGATAAAAACCCGTTTAATAGCAACATAGTCCAAATAAAGGGCTAAACCAGTATCCATAAAAATAAAGACAGGAACGGTATGCCATTAGAACAAGCGCACAGTTTGTCTGAGCAGATTGCCAAGCACATTAGCGAACAGATTATTCGCGGTGAACTGGTCGAAGGCGAACGTATACAGGAGCTCAGGATTGCCTCGGAGCTCGATGTCAGTCGGGGTTCGGTTCGTGAAGCCCTGCTTTTGCTGGAACGCACCCAGCTGATTGAAATCTTTCCGCGCCGTGGGGCGATTGTATCGGAAATGTCGGCCTTGCAGGTGCGTGCCTTATTTGATATGACCTCGTTATTGCTCGGGCAGATGGTGCATCGCATGGCGGAAACCTGGCGGGTGCATGAAGCTGAGCGTATTCAGCTATTATTAGAGCAATTGGAAGCAGAAACCCGCCAAGGACACACTGAAAAGTTTTATGATCTGATCTTTCAGGGCATGGCCCAGCAGCATGAGATGGTCGGGAATCCTTATCTGATGCGCTACTATCAGGAACTGCTGCCTTCTTTACGTCGGAGCTATTTTTTGACCCTGAATATTTCCAGACGCGAGTTACAGGAATCTTTTGCCTTATTTAAACTGGTCACTGAAGCAATTTTGATACGAAAAAGCCATCAGGCCACTTTATTTATGGAAGATTTTTGTCGACACTTGCGCAACCTTGTGTTGGAATCTCTGACACGGATGAAACAAATTGAACTCGCGTGGGCCAGACGCTCACGACGTTAAATCAGGACATTATGCGTTTAAGCAGTTTAAAACTTTCAGGCTTTAAATCTTTTGCCGACAGTACCACTTTAAATTTTAAAGATAATCGTACTGCGGTCGTGGGACCGAATGGTTGTGGTAAATCCAACGTCATTGATGCCATACGCTGGGTCATGGGCGAGTCCAGTGCGCGTCAGTTGCGTGGTGGCAGCATGCAGGATGTCATCTTCACCGGAACTGCCAAGCGTAAACCGGTGGGCATGGCCAGTGTAGAACTGCGCTTTGACAATACCTATGGCAAGCTGGGCGGTGCTTATAATGCCTATAATGAACTGGCAGTACGCCGTCAGGTCAACCGCGATGGCAAGTCTGAATATTTTCTGAATGGCAGCAAATGCCGTCGTCGTGATATTACCGATATTTTCCTTGGTACCGGTCTTGGGCCACGTTCTTATGCGATTATTGAACAGGGCATGATTAACCGCCTGGTCGATGCCAAGCCAGATGAAATGCGGGTCTATATTGAGGAAGCGGCCGGGGTATCGCGTTATCAGGCGCGTCGCCGTGAAACCATGCTGCATCTGGATCACACCACACAAAACCTGTCGCGTCTGGAAGATATCGCCTCCGAACTGAAATCTCAGCTAAAAACCCTGAAACGTCAGTCGGAAAGTGCGATTCAATATAAAGAACTGGAAGGGCAGATACGTACGATTAAGATCGAAATTCTGTCTTTTCAATGTGAGCAGAGCCAGCGCTTACAAGAAGAATATACCCTTGAGATGAATATGCTCGGGGAAAATTTTAAGCTGGTGCGCTCTGAACTGACTACCGTTGAACATGATTTGGGCAGTACCAGTGAACTGTTTCAGCGTCTAATTCAGCAATCCACCCCTTTGCAAAGCGAATGGCAACAGGCTGAGAAAAAACTGGCTGAACTGGAAATGACCCTGCAACAAAAGCAGTCTTTGCTGGAGCAGAATTCCACCAGTCTGGTCAAACTGGAACAGCAAAAAGCCCAGACTAAAGAGCGTTTGCAGTTGATTGAACTGCAACTCGAAACCTTGCAGCAGCAATTTGAAGATCAACAGGCACAATTGCAACAGCAAGATGGCCAGACTCAGACGCATAGTCAGAATCTGAGTGAGCTCAAATCCCAGCAGAGTTCAGTAGCAGCGCAATTCGCACAGATTAAAACTCAGGTCGAACAGCAGCAACAGCATAAATTACAAATGCTGGCTCAAAGCGAGCAACTGGCAAAGAATATTGAACGGATTGAACAGCAGAAACAGACGCTCCAACAGCAAAATGCACAGATCCAGCAACAGGCGCAGCAAGATGAGCTGGTGCAGTATCAGGCAGACAAAGCCCAGGCTGAACAGCAAATCGTTGGCTATGAAATTCAATTAACAGATTTAAGAACTCAATTCGAGCAGATTCAGGAAGAGCAGGCGAGTCGTCAACAACAGCTGATGCAGCTCAAATCTGAAATTCAGGTCCTGCATTCAGAAAAGAAAAACCTGAGCCAATTACTGACCAAAGCCAACCCAAATGCCAAGAGTGATGCGGTCCAGTTGATGCATGTGCTTAAGCTCAATGATGCAGGCAAAGGACATGCCAGCCTGATCGAAAAGTTTCTGGCCAAGTGGCTGTCTGCCCAGATTCTGGCAGAGGGCGAGCACTTCCTTGAAGATCGTGCACGTCAGTTAAAACAACAGGCTGTTCAGAATAAAATTCAGATTGCCAATACGATGTGTCTGGCCGACTGGATTGAATCTCCGCATTATTCACTGTGGCAACAAGTCGCGGTCGTAGATACATTAGCACAAGCATTACCGCTTCAAACTGACCTATTACAAGGCCAGTCAATCCTAAGTCTGGATGGCTATCATGTTGGGTCAGACTGGGTCATTGCGCTGGACTATGATGAAGCCAGTCAGGCCGGACAAGGCGCATTGAGTCATCGAATCCGTCTGGATGAAATCGAGCAGCAGCTTGCGGAACTTGAACCCAAGCTTATGCAGCTGGAGCAGCAGTTACCTGAATTCGCCGATCAGGTTAAAGCTTTGCAAAATCAGATTCAGAGTATCAGCGAGCAGCACAAGCATACCCAAAAGCAGCTGCAGCAACTCGATGTCAATATTGCTAAAGTACAAAGTAGTGCGCAGGCTTTTGCATTGCAAAAGCAGCAATTACAGCATCAGTTACAACAACTGGATGAGCAGCTTGAAGAAGATGCCATGCAGAAAGATGATCTGGAAATTGATCTGCATGCCTTGAATATCAAACTGGAACAGGCGCTACCAAATTATAAAACCCTGCAATTCCAGCTGGAAGAATTGAGTACTCAGCTGGATGACTCACAGCAGCTCAGTCAGCAAGCGCAGCAGGAATTAGAAGTGCTGCGTAGGCAAAATGTGCAAAGCCAGCAGCAAATTGAATTGCTGGAAAAAGATCAGGTATTCCTAAAAGAACAGTCTCAACAAATTACTGCACAAATCGAGCAGGCCAAGAAATTTGTTGATCCGGTACAGCTGGAATTACCTGCTTTACAGAGCCAGTTTAATGAACAGGCGCAGATCACTGAAAAGCTGCAAAAGACCTGGGCCGACTGGCAGATTGAATTAAATCAGGTGCAGAGCAAACAGCAGCAGCTGACCGAACAGCGTCACAGCTTCCAGCAGCAGGATGAAAAACTCCGCAGTACACTGGAAGAAAAACGTCTGGCCTGGCAGGCAGCCAAATCTGATTTGCAGCATTATTCTGAACAGCTGAAAGAATTGAATAGTGAAGTAATTTCCGGACTGAATATTGACCTTAAAGTACATCAAACCAAACTGGAAAAAGCTCAGGCCCAGTTTGATAAACTCGGTGCAGTCAATCTGGCGGCTTCTGAAGAATATGAAGAAGTATCAAAACGTTATGAGGAACTGAGTCACCAGATGCAGGATCTGGAAAATACGGTTGAACAGCTACAGGCTGCGATGAAAAGTATTGACCAGGAAACCCGTAAACTGTTTATGCACACGTTTGATCAGGTCAATGCTGAACTGCAAAACCTGTTCCCGAAAGTGTTTGAAGGCGGTGAGGCGAGTTTAAGCCTTGAAGATGGCTGGCAATCGGGGGTAAAACTCATGGCCCGACCACCGGGTAAACGAAACAGCTCATTGGCCTTACTCTCGGGTGGAGAAAAGGCTTTAACTGCATTAGCATTGGTATTCGCGATTTTTCGCTTAAATCCGGCACCATTTTGCGTACTGGATGAAGTCGATGCACCGCTGGATGATGCCAATGTGGGACGCTTTTGTAATTTAGTCAAAGAGCTTTCTGAACAAGTGCAATTTATTTATATTACCCATAACAAACTTGCAATGATGATGGCGACTGATCTTTTAGGTGTAACCATGCCTGAACCGGGAACATCAAAATTAGTGACAGTTAATTTGGAACAGGCAAAAGAATACGGCCTAGCTGCGGAGGTATAATATGGAAATCACCACCATTATCGGGATTGTTATCGCAATTGTGATTATGCTGTTTGGTATAAGAATGCTGTTCAAAAAACCTGTAGAGGCTGTGCCTTCACTGGATGCCAACCTGCATATCGACCCGGATAGCCAGACACCGATCATTCCAAGGCATGTACGTTCTCAGTTGGCACAACAGGATGTCGAATCTGATCGTATCGAGCCAAGCCTGAGTATAGATGAGCCGGCTCCTGAAAAGCCTTCAGTATTTCAAAAGGCTGAATCAACTCCGGTTGAGCCGGCAGCGGTCGAAACTCTTGCAGTTGTCCCGTCAACAGAAGCTGAAGGAGTGGCAAAGTCGGTAGTCACGGCAGCAGATATTCCGCAAGTAAAAGCAGAGCAGGAGAATAGCCAGACTGAAACCAAGGAAGAAACGCCTGAATTCAGCCTGAACAGTAACATCGAAAAAGCAGAAATTTCTGAATTTAATGATGAAAGCAGTATTCTGGATGCACATCTGCATGAGCAAAAAATAGTGGATGAAGAAAGTGCTTTGTCCAATGCTGAAACCATTATTTCTTTGCATATCTATCCGCAAGGCCGTGTACTTTCGGGTGATAAAACCTTGAAGGTTTTATTGAAATATGGCCTGCGTTATGGTGAGTTGGCCTGTTTCCACCGTTATAGTGAAGACGGTTCAAAACTGCTGTTCTCAGTACTGCAAATGACTGATACTGGGATGGAAGGCTTTGATTTGGAAACCCTGTCGACTCAGGAAGTGAAAGGTCTGGCATTCTTCCTGGCTTTACCGCATAGCGATGTACAAAATGCGTTTGATACCATGGACAGTATTTCACGTTTGATTGCCCGTGAAGTCGATGGTCTGGTCTATGACCAGAACCAGCAGGAATTTACTCCACAATTACGTGAATTCTGGCGCCATCAGGCCATTGATTATCGTGCTGGACAAGGAACGGAAGTTTAAGGCTGCTTTGTTCAATCTCCAAGTTGAATCTGTAGACTGCAATTTTTATAATAGCTAAAAGCTGAATATTCTACAGGGCGGATTTTCCGCCCTTTTTTATGGTGAAATTATGACCCAAGATGCCACTGTCATTGCGCAAATGCGTCAACTGATTCAACTGCTTGCCAAGCATAACCATGCTTATTATGTGATGGATCAACCGAGCATTGAAGACAGTGAATATGATCAGCTCTTTCATCAGCTCAAAGCCTTAGAACAACAATATCCTGACCTGATCCAGTCCGATAGCCCGACCGATAAAGTGGGTGGGCAGGCGCTTTCAAAATTTGTGACCGTAACACACGCCGTGCCGATGCTGTCATTAGGCAATGTCTTTAATCAGGAAGATCTGCTGGCTTTTGCCCGCCGTATTGAAGAACGTTTGCCGAATCAAAAAATTGAATATGATGTTGAACTGAAATTTGATGGTCTGGCCATTTCACTCTGGTATGAGCATGGCGTACTGACGCGTGGGGTGACGCGCGGCGATGGGGAAACCGGTGAAGACATCACCCAGAATGTCAGAACTATTCGCAACCTGCCGAAACTTTTATCTCCAGTGAATGGCATCATTCCCGATTTGTTGGAAGTCCGCGGCGAAGTGTTGATGCCGAAATCCGGTTTTGAAAAATTGAATGCTGCCAATGCCGCCAAAGGTGAAAAGACCTTTGCTAATCCGCGTAATGCTGCGGCAGGAAGTTTGCGTCAGCTGGACCCGAATATTGCTGCCTCGCGGCCATTGGCTTTTTATGCTTATGGGATTGCTCAGTGCGTGCCGCATCATGGACAAACCACTATGTCCGCCAGTCTGGAATGGTTACATCAGTTCGGTTTTGCGGTTGGCGAGCGTCACTTTATCTGTGACAGTATTCAGGACGTGCAAAAGGTCTACGAACAGATCATTGATGAGCGTGCCAGTCTCAGTGTCGAAATCGATGGTATGGTGATCAAGGTCAATGACCTGAAACAGCAACAACAGCTTGGTTTCCTGAGCCGTGAACCGCGTTGGGCCACCGCCTATAAATTTCCGGCAGTTGCAGCACTGACCACAGTAGAAAATATTAACTGGCAAGTGGGTCGTACTGGAACATTGACGCCGGTTGCGCGTTTAAATCCAGTTGCTGTCGGTGGAGTAACAGTATCTAATGTAACCCTGCACAATATTGGCGAAATTCACCGTCTGGATGTACGTATTGGTGATACCGTCAGTGTTTATCGTAGTGGCGATGTAATTCCTAAGGTGGAAAAAGTCTGGCCGGAATTTCGCCCGGTTGATGCAGTTGAAGTGCATTTACCTGAACAATGTCCAGTCTGTGATTCACCCGTGGTCATGCCGGAAGGCGAAGCCTTGGCACGCTGTTCGGGCGGACTATATTGTGCCGCGCAGCGTATTGAAGCCATTCGTCACTTTGTCTCACGTAAAGCCATGGATATTGAAGGCTTGGGTGACCGTTGGGCAGAATCGTTGCTGCATCTGAATCTACTCAAAGATGTCTCGGATATTTACCATCTGCATGAACATCGTCAGACGTTGCTCGGTATTGAAAAGATGGGGGCCAAATCGGTTCAGAATCTTTTGGATGCCATCGAAAACAGCAAGAAAACTACACTGGCTGCTTTTATCTATGCCCTCGGTATTCGTGGGGTAGGTGAAACCACGGCGCGGATGCTGGCCAATACTTTCCAAACACTGGAGGCATTACGCAATGCTGATATTGAAGCATTAAAGAAAACACCAGATGTCGGTGATATTACTGCGGAATGGATTCTGGATTTCTTCCAGGCGCCACATAATCTGGAAGTTTTGGATCGTTTACTGGCTGCCGGTATTCACTGGGATGCACCGATTGCACCGACCCGTCAGCCATTGAACGGCGAAAGCTGGGTGGTTACCGGAACTTTAAGCAGTATGGGACGGGATGATGCCACCCAGTTATTGCAAGCCTTAGGTGCGCGAGTCAGTGGCAGTGTGTCTAGTAAAACCAAATGTGTGGTTGCAGGTGAAAAAGCTGGCTCAAAACTGGATAAAGCAGAAAAACTGGGTATCCCAGTGATCAATGAACAACAGTTTATTGGCTTGATGCAGGATTATGGTCAGCTTGAGGCCTAAATCTCTGGATATTTCATGAAAGAATAAGAGTTAAAAAAGCCACCTTCGGGTGGCTTTTTCGCATAGAAAGATTAAGGAATATATTTTTTCACGACACCATCATCGAGCAGCTGCTGGAAATGTTCCACCAGACTTTCTTTCACCGGACGATACTCAATACCGAGCTCATCTTTACTTTTCTGGGCATTAAAGAAAATTGGATAACCCATATTCAGTTCTACAAATTTGCGGCTAAAACCTGCTACAGGCCCGAACAGTTTAAAGGCTGCTTTGGGCAGTTGATTGCGCGGGAACGGAAACTTATTGCCAAAATGTGCTCGCAGAATTTGGCCCATTTCCAGCAGGCTCAAGCTTTCACTACAAATGATATAACGGCCATGCGCTTGCGGATTAAACGCAGCACGGATATGCGCTTCAGCGACATCCTGAACATCGACCACGCCATTCCACATCGGTGGAACGCCAAGCAGGGTCATGCCGTTGGCAAACTGTTGCAGGACTTCCACACTGCCGGATTGGGTATTTGGGGTTAAGGATTGACCAAAAACCAGTGCAGGATTGATACAGACCAGATCCCAGCGATCCTGTGCTTCAGCCATTTCCCAGGCTTTACGCTCTGCCATGACTTTAGAATAAGGATAAGGCTGATGTGTGGCTGAACTGGTGGTATTCCAGCATGATTCATCAAAACTGTTATTCTCAGTTTGTAGAATATCAATGGCATCGCCATAGGTAGATGCGATACTCGATGTCACGATCACGCGTTTCACTGATTCAGTCTGATTGACACTATTCAGTACATTTTCAGTGCCTAACACCGCAGGTTCGATAATATCTTTGACTGCATCTTTATAGTTGGTGACCACAAAAGGTGAGGCCATATGAAAGACAATTTCACAGCCTTGCATCGCCTGATCAAAAGAACCCGGGCTTAATAAATTGGCCTGAAATAACTTGAGAGTTCCCGGTGTGCTGTCGGCAATTTTTTCTAAATGGGCAAAGCTTTTACTTTTATTTAGGTCACGTACCGTGGCATGTACAGTATAGCCTTGCGTGAGTAATTTCTGGATGACCCAGCTGGCAATATAACCCGATGCACCGGTAACCAGAACAGGCGCTGTTGTTTGTGGATGTGTCATATCGGAACCGTTGTTGTTTTAAATTTGTGTGAATGATAAGCGAAATTTAAGCATGAAGTACGCCAATGCAGTGATATTTATACAAAAAGAATGAATCTGTCTGGTCAAAATTAAGATTTACAAATTTTAACGCATGTGTTTATTTGCCGGTTTTAGGTTATTGGCAAGCGTAATGAAAATGCAAAGTGTTGTTTTATAAATGGGATTTCATTAAGAACGAAGTGTAAATGCAAGTACTTCTCATTTTAATTATATAAAAATCAAATATTTAACCATGGTTAAGCTTTGCAAATTCAATTGCTTTTCGCCATAATAGCAAAATACAGGTAGGGAGTTATTCAAATGCGCGGAAATCCAGAAGTCGTAGATTATTTAAATATGTTGATCGGTGGCGAACTGGCTGCTCGTGACCAATACTTGATTCACTCTCGTATGTATGAAGATTGGGGATTGACCAAAATCTTTGAACGTATCGATCACGAAATGCAAGAAGAGTCCCAGCATGCGGATGCGATTATCCGTCGTGTTCTGTTCCTTGAAGGAACGCCAAACATGCAGCGCGATTTCGTTGAGATTGGCGAGGATGTGGTGAGCTGCCTGAAAGCCGATCTAAAACTTGAATATCATGTGCGGGAAAAACTGGCGCAGGGCATCAAACTGTGCGAAGAGAAAGGTGACTATATCAGCCGTGATATGTTACGCCAGCAAATGTCGGATACCGAAGAAGACCATACTTACTGGTTAGAAAAACAATTGCGCTTAATCGAACTGATTGGTCTGCAAAATTATATTCAGTCACAGATGTAAAACCGGATGAATAAAAAACCCAGCACATGCTGGGTTTTTTATATCTTGAAAATACTTAGTTGTTATTACTCATAATGCCAATTTTTTTGACCTCCAGCCTTTGAGCTGCCGCCATGACCATAGCGATATGTTTATATTCAGTGGCACGATCCGCCTTGATTTTAATCTGATCCTGATCCGCTTTTTGCGCTACTGTCTTGAATAAGTTTTCCAGAGCTTGGGTATTTGCTACCGGCTGTTCATTCCAGAAAATCTTACCTTGTGCATCCAGACGTAATTCCACCAGCTCAGGCGGTTTTTCATCGGTTACAGGAGGCGTTCCATTCGGTAGATCGATATTAATCGAGTTATTCGGCAAAGGAATTGTGATAATAAACATAATCAGCAAGACCAGCATGACATCAATCAATGGGGTCATGTTGACATCTAACATCACATCATCGTCTTGATTTGAACCAACATTCATACCCATAAACTTAATCCTTCTTTGTGCTTAAGGTGTAGCGGGCGGAGTGGTGACAAAAGCAATTTTGCCAATACCGGCCTGTTGGGTGGTACTAATCACCTGATCAATTGCTTCATAAGGTGTTAACTGATCACCACGAATATGCACTTCAGGCTGCGGACGTTTCTGTGCTTCTGCCTGTAAACGGCTCAGTAAAACTGTTTTATCTGCGATATAGATTTCGTTCCAGAAAATATCACCTGTTTTATTGACAGCCAGCTGAACATTTTCTGGCTTGGTTTCATACGGTACATTTCTTTCTTCGGGCAGATCGACTGGTACGGTATGAATGGCAACCGGTACAGTAATCAGGAAGATAATGAGCAGAACCAGCATAATATCAACCAAAGGTGTGGTATTAATGGTTCCAATTACCTCATCATCGCTGTCGTTTGAATTGACCATCATTCCCATGGCTGATGCCTCACTCTTACTTCACGTCACGATTAACAGGATTATTGGTTGTAATTTCACCGCTGAGTAATACTGCGTGTAAATCAGAACCAAAGGTACGCACTTCTTCCATGACCGCTTTATTACGGCGAGTTAACCAGTTGTAGCCAAGTACTGCCGGGACTGCGACTGCCAGACCAATTGCAGTCATGATCAGTGCTTCACCGACTGGGCCGGCAACTTTATCAATGGATGCTTGTCCTGAAACACCAATGGCAGTCAGTGCATGGTAAATCCCCCAAACCGTACCAAACAGGCCAACAAAGGGTGCAGTAGAACCGACTGTCGCAAGGAAGGCCAGGCCACCACTCAGATGGTTCTGGATTTTGTCGATTGCACGGGAAATTGAGATGGTGACCCAGGTATTGAAGTCAATACGCTCAAGTAATGTGCCACCATGATTTTTGGTTGACTTGATACCTTTTTCCGCAATAAAACGGTAGACGCTGGCTTCATCCAGGTTCTCGGTGGCATTATCTAGAGAAGAAGATTCCCAGAAAGTATTTTCAGCTTGCTTAGCCTGTTTGCGAATCTTGCCTTGTTGTAGGCATTTGCTGATCATGATGTACCAGGTGCCGATCGACATGACAACCAGAATAAACAAAGTGATTTTAGAAACAATATCACCTTCTTTCCACATGGCTTCCAGACCATAAGGATTATATCCAGCCTTTTCATCCTTAGCTTCAGCTGGTAATGGCGGTGTAGCCGCTGTAGCCGCTGTTGCAGGTGTTGTTACCGCTGTTTCAGTGACAGCACTGGTATTGGGTGTAGCGGACTGTTCTGCAAAAACTGTTTGCAGAGGTAATAAGGTACTAATGGCAATTACACCGGCAGCAGTCATATTTTTTAAAGGTTTTAGTGATTTTTTCATCATGGATCTCCTGATTTTTTTCTTTATCTGTTGTATCTGTTAGTCAAGGACAAATTCATATGGAATGTCATACCAAGATTCTTGCGGTTCGCCATTTTTCATTGCCGGCTTGAAAGTACATAAACTGAAGGCCTTGGATGCTGCACGATCCAGCGCACGACTACCGCTCGACTTTTTCACTTTGGCATCCTGGACCTTGCCGGTGGTATTTACATATACAGAGATCAGCACTTCACCTTGCTCTTCATTCATCAGTGCATCACGTGGATAGTCTGGGCGTTTACAACCTGCTTCACCTTGTGTCACCCCACGAGTGACACCAGCGGGTGGAGGAGCTGGTGCTGGAGCGGCTGCGACTACTGCAGCCGGTGCTGCTACCGGACTTGGTGAAGGACTCGCTGCAACGGGAGTAGGTACTGCAACAGTTGTCGGTTGAGTTGGCGTTGGAAGTGTTTTCTGTACAGGAACTACTTTTTCAACCGGTTTCACCTCAGGCACTTGTGCTACTTTTTCTACGATTTTCGGTGGTTCAGGTGGTGTTTCTTTTGGTGGCTCAGGTTCAGGCGGCTTAATATCTTGAATAATCATTAGCTCAACTGGCTGTTCCGTCGGTTTAATAATGTCTTTTGCCATACCAGCCATAAGTACCAGGCCAACCAGGATATGCAAAAAAACAACGACCCCAATACCAGTCAGTTTTTTGGCGGAGTTTTTTTCTAAGTCTTCAAACTTTGTGCCCATCATGACTCCTAGAATTTAAGACAAACAGGAAATAGTGCACTGATGAGAAATTTTTTTGATTACAGGCAGCATTATTTTTTGTTTGGCTAAAATTAAACGGGGAAAACCGCAAACACCGCTTGGCAGCAGTGTTTGCGAAGTAATTAATTAAAAGAATTTATAGGTACCACGTAGGAAGTAAGCGCGGCCTGTTGGATCGCTATAACGTGGGTCATAACCGTATTGGAAGTTATCCATTACGTCAGAGGCAGGTGGTTCTGCATCGAACATATTTTTAATACCGGCAGTTAGCTCCAGATTCTTAAATCCTTTGTAAGTACCAGAAATGTTGTATACGGTGTAGTCAGCAACATCACGTTCTTCCGAATAGTCTTCATAACCACGAACGAACTGTTGTTCAAACACCATTCTCCAGTTTTCATAAGACCAGTTCACGTTTGCAGTATGTTTCCAGCGAACAACTGCTGGGTCATCATAAAGACCGACATAACCTTCCCACTCGCCGCCTGGTTCACTTTGGTAATCCATTTTGATCACATAAGTACCGTCAATACCGAAACCGAAGCGGCCAGTTGACGTCATTGGAGAAAGATAGTTCAAACTCAAATCAATACCTTGAGTTTTCAAGCCACCGGAGTTAATCAAGTTAGTTGAGATATGATCGATACGACCTTCTGCATTACGAACAAAGTATTGAGCATATTTTTCTGGATCACCAAAAATTGATGCTTCACCAATCGTTCCAACTAGGTTTTCAATTTCGATATTGTAGTAATCGGCAGTGAAAACTAAGTTTTTGATCGGTTCAAAGACAAAACCAGCCATGTAAGATGTTGATTCTTCTGGACCTAGTTCAGAATTTCCGCCTTGGGTACGGATAAACTGGGTATTACATTCAGTTTGGTATCTGGTTTCAGTTGGTGTACCACCCGGGCAAAGAACCGGGTCGTTATATCTTGCACCAGTCCAGGTTCTGACCGAAGGAGCATTGACTTCATATAAGCTTGGTGCACGGAAACCGGTACTGTAAGAAGTACGGAACATGAGTTCTTTAACTGGTTCCCAGCGTAAGGCCACTTTAGGATTAAAGGTGTCACCAAAATCGCTATAGTCATCATAACGAGCGGCCAACTGTAATTCCAGGTTGGTCAATAAAGGTACTTGGAGTTCAGTAAATACTGCACTAATGTCACGATCGCCTGAGCTTTTTGGTTTATTTGGATCAATACCACTGCCTGGAACTTGAGCAACAATTTCAGAATTTACAGTTGCTTCCCAGTCTTGTTTGGAGAAACTGCCACCGAGTGCAAAACCGACATCACCTGCAGGCAGTGTGTAGATTGGACGACTCACGGTAAAGTCAATTGTAGTGGATTCTAAAGATGCCTGATTGGTATCGCCTTTGACATCAAAAGTGTTCCATAAGCCGGCATTGGCTGCTGCTTGTGGGCCAAATGGGTTTAAAGTTCCATTATCAAGTGCAGCCTGAACTCTACTGCGGTTTAAATAACCACTTACGAAACTGTCAGTCGCATCACTTTTTGCATAAGTAACACCACCATTCATATCCCAACCGTATGCTTCACCTTCAATCCCTGCAAAGATACGGTTCGATTCGTTAGGGTCTGTTGAGAATTACCGAGAGTTAATTAAACTCGCGCACAATTGAATCATGGCTTCAAAACTCGTATCTGTTTTACAACTACGCATCGCTATACGTTTAAATTCTTTTAACTTACAGAAATAGTTTTCAATGAGATGACGCCATTTATACATAATCGTATCAAAGGCTCTCATTACTTTTCGATTAGATTTGGGTGGGATCACCACTTTCACTTTACGTTCATTGAGTTCTTGGATGAGCCAATCTGCATCAAATGCTTTATCCGCTAGTAATGCTTGAAAATCAACATCTTCAATTAAAGGTTTGGTTTCTACTAAATCGTGATATTGACCAGGCATTAATCGAAACTTAATGAGGTTGCCTAGACTATCTACTAAGGCAAGAATTTTACAGGTCATTCCACCTCGAGATTTACCTATAGACTGTTTGAAAGTCCCCCTTTTGCACCTTGGCCATGTCGATGAACTTTAACAATCGTTCCATCAATCATGGCGTATTCCAAATCAACATCTTCATTTACAGATGCAAAAATAGTTTCAAATACACCAGCTTTCACCCAATCACGGTATCTTTTAAAGACGGTATTCCATTTACCAAAATGAGCAGGTAGATCACGCCATGGACTGCCTGTACGGGCAATCCATAGGACTGCTTCTAAAAATAATCGATTATCTTTTCCACTACGACCTCGATCGGTCACTTTACCTAGGCAAAAAGGTTCCATTTTTGCCCATTGGGCATCAGTAAGTATGTATCTATCCATAGTACTATTATAAATTAATCAGTAGCCTTTGTTAATTCTCAACAAGCCCTAATTGACTTAGAAACACGGTTACCGCCTTGTGAACGTAGATACAGTTGTAATGTGTTAGTCGCCAAGCCATCAACTGCTGGAGTAATACCTTTGCCAGGGTAATATTGACTGGCATAAGGCAAGGTCACACTACGGCTATAAACATCAGGCGCAATTGAAGTGGTTACTTCATCACGTGCATAGATATACTCACCAATCGCATTAAAGTTATCTGACAATTTGAAAGTTGCGCGACCTAACGCAGAAAGATTCTCTTGTTCAGGCACAATACCAATAACAGTTTGGGTATTTAAATAACAGAAACCATCTTCAGCAACAGTATCTTTGGTATTTAAACAATTATCCCCATAAGGGTTACCCAAAATACCTGTGATAGGATCGTAGAAGTTTGCAGGGAAAGCATTTGCTGAACTGCCATCAATTCCTAATTCAGGAAGTACCCCACCACGGCGGCTGACTTTACGGTCTTTTGCCCAAATCGTATCTTGTTTTCGGTAATCGATCACACCGTAGACATTAAAACCTTGTTCATCTAGATCGCCATATCCCCCAAAAATCGAAACGTCAATTTTTTCGCCGCCTTTTTCTTCAGGAATTTGACCACCTAAAGTAATGCCCACGCCTTCATATTGCTTTTTCGTAATAAAGTTGATTACACCACCCACTGCATCTGCACCATAGACTGCAGATGCGCCGTCACGTAAGACTTCAATGCGCTCTACCAATGCGAGAGGGATGTTGTTTAAGTTGGTTGAATCGGTACCAAATGCACTGCTTGCAACACGGCGACCATTAATTAAAACTAAAGTTTTATCCGAACCAAGACCACGTAAATTTGCTGTTGAACCACTGGTATTACTGGCACCGACATTTTGTGCTGTGACATAACTTGCTTGGTTGGCACTGACTTTCATCAATGCTTCTTCTACAGTGGTTACCCCCTGATTCACCAGATCTTCACCTTTAATAATCGTGATTGGTGAGGCGCTTTGTGCGGCTACACCTTTAATAGATGATCCAGTAACTCGCACTTTCTCAACCTTGGTAGGTTGTGCAGCGGAGTTTTCTGGTTCATCTGCTGCATGTGCCAGCGAAAGACACATCATGCTTAAGCTTAACGCGCTTAATTTGATGAGTTTTTTGCCAACGGTTGGAGCCCCCATAGATCCGACCAATTTGTTTTTTTTCATCGTAATTTTCACCCTTTTGTTATGTGAAGTAGTGCTGGGAGGACTTAAGCAAAGCGAATGCCAACTTATAAATTATTAATTTTAAAAAATATTAAGTGATTGAAAAAATTATATTTAATTTGATTTTTTTGGAGGTGTACTAAGTTCTGATGAAGAAATATTAAGAGAGTAGGGTTTAAAATCTGAAGAAAGTCTCTATAGGAAACCATGAGAAAGTAAAAAATAAATATTTAATGAATAAGAATGGAATCTAAAATTGAAAGGGAAATTGAATAAAGTTTAATCATGGTGCATGATTTTTACATAAAATATACAATAATTTAATAAGATAATAATTATATATTTCATTTGCTTATGTATGTATTTTCTTAGGTTGAAGTAGTGGGAGGATGCAATAATATGAAACAGGTCTGGTTTATTTTTGTGCAGACTAGGCTTGGAGCTAGATTTTAAGAATAAATATTAAATTAATGATTCATGGAAAATATTATGTTATTGATAATGTTTTAAATGATTAATAAAAATAAGCTTTTTTGAGTTAATAACAGGAAAAAATCGTTATTTTTCGAGGATGGCATGAAATTCGCTTTGTTCATTTTATTCCATCTGTCCAGCTTTGACCCATCCATTGAAGCAAATATGGGATGATGTGTTAAAGACTTCCTATAGCAATAAAACTTCAAGATCAAGAATAGGTACAAATTTGAAATCAGCACTTTTCAGCATGACAATTTTGGCCTTGGCCATGACTACGGGGCAAGCCTCCTGGGCAAAATCATCTGCACATCCGGATAAAGTTTTAAACCTGGCTTTTGAAGCACCTGATGATGGTTTTGATATGGTCAAAACCTATAATTTTTATAGTGGTAGCGTTGCTGAAGCCATTTTTGAACCCTTGTTGCGTTATGACTATCTGGCGCGGCCTGCAATCCTGGCTCCAAATACAGCCGAATCTTTACCCAAGGTTGAGCAGGATGGCAAAGTTTATACCTTTAAAATCAAGCCAGGAATTTATTTTAGTCCTGATCCTGTATTTCAGGGCAAGAAGCGTGAACTGGTGGCGCGTGATTATATCTACTCCATGCAAAGGATCATGGATCCAAAAAATCATTCTCCTTCTTTTTCTTTTATTGATGGAAAAATCCTTGGGGCAGATCAGGTCATCCAGCAGGCTAAAAAAACTGGCAAGTTCAACTACGATGCACCTATTCCCGGTTTAAAAGCACTAGATAAATATACCTTACAAATTACCCTGACCCGTTCCGATCTGAATTTTCCATATATTCTGGCCTATGTGGCTTTTAGTGGTACCGCACGGGAAGCGATCGAACATTATGGTCATCGGGCAGGTCAGCATCCGGTTGGAACAGGAGCGTATCAGTTACACAAATATGTTCCGCGTAGCCGTATTGAACTGACTGCCAACCCGAATTATCGTGGTTTTGTCTGGAACTTTAAGGGCGATGGTTCCGAGTGGGATCAACGTATTGTCAAAGCCATGCAAGGCAAGCAGATGCCGCAAATTGGCAAGGTCAAAATCAGTATTATTGAAGAGGAACAGTCTCGCTGGCTGGCTTTAAAGTCTGGACAACTGGACTATGACAAACTCACTGCGAGCGGCGCCGAACAGGCACTGGAAAATAAGCAGCTGAAAAGTGAATACAAGAAAAAAGGCATCCTGCACTATCCGAATAAAGAACCGGAAATTACCTACACTATCATGAATATGCGTGATCCGGTGATTGGTGGGAATTCACTGGAAAAAATTGCCTTACGTCGTGCTCTCGCCTTGTCCTATAACCAGAAAGAAGCTATCCAGCAGTTGTACAAAGGTCATGCCGATAAAGCTGAAATGATTTTGCCAGAGGGAGTAGGTGGACATGACCCGACGTATAAAAGCAGTATTGCTTATAACCCATTACTGGCCAATAAACTGCTTGACCGCTTTGGTTATAAGAAAGGCGCTAATGGTTACCGTAGCTTGCCTGATGGCAAGCCTCTGATACTAAAAATGAATTCAACCAGCTCAAGCTCTTCGGTGATTTCTGCAGAATTATGGAAAAAAAATCTGGATGCGATCGGGGTGCGAATTGAGTTCAAGGTCAGTAATTTTGCTGACAATTTAAAAGAAGCCACCCAATGCAAGCATATGATGTGGGGTGGAGCCTGGATTGCGGACTATCCGGAAGGGGAAAACTTTGCCCAGTTACTGTATGGGCCAAATGCGCAGCAAGGCAACCTGAGTTGCTATACCTCCAAAACTTATGATGCACTGTACCAGACCGCGATGAAACTGCCGCCGCAGCAGCGGGCGCCATATTATGAGCAGATGAACCGTCAGATGGAGGCCGATAATCCATGGATTCTGCACAATACCCGTATACGCAACTGGTTGATTCATCCGCATGTGCAGGGCTTTAAAGCCCATCCGGTGACCAGAGCAGTTTGGCAATATATGGATATTGAACCTGTTAAAAAATAACTTGAGAAGATTAAGAACCATATGAATGTGAATACAAATGCTTTAAAAAAACTGGCTCGTGGGGTGTTAGTGGCTGGTTTGATGATGGCAGGGGTTGCGTCCACATGGGCTGCCAATCCTGCCAACCCGAATAAAGTTTTAAAAACAGTATTTCCGGCGGCTGAAACCGGTTTTGATCCGGGTTATATCCATGACCGTTATTCAGCCAAGATTAATGCGGCGATTTTTGAGACCTTATTTACCTATGACTATCTGGCCTCGCCGGCAAAATTAGTGCCATTAACTGCAGTCAGTCTGCCTCAAGTCAGTGCGGATGGCCTGACTTATACCATCAAAATCAAAAAGGGCATTTACTTTGCCGATGATCCTGTTTTCGGCGGTAAAAAACGTGAACTGACTTCGTATGACTATGCCTATAGCTTGAAACGTCTACTGGACCCAAAGCTGCATTCACCGAACAGCTGGTTGCTGGATGGCCGAATTAAGGGGCTGGACGCATGGATGGCCCTAACCAAAAAAAATGGCAAAGCCTATGAAAATCCGTTTGAAGGTATTCAGACCCCAGACCGCTATACCTTGATATTAAAGCTGAATAATCCGGATCAGAACTTTCCGATGTTGCTGGCACATGGGCCTGCCGCTGCAGTAGCTCGTGAAGTGATTGAAAAATATAAAGACAAAGCGGGTTGGGTCATGAATAGGCCAGTGGGAACTGGTCCTTATGTGCTCAGTCGCTGGACACCAGGCTCACGGATTATCTTAAAACCAAATCCAGCTTATCGTGGTTTTGTCTGGGACTTTAAAGCCAGTGGTGCAGAAGATCAGGCTATTGTAAAAGCCATGCAGGGCAAAAAAATGCCTCAAATCGGCACTATTGATGTGCGTGTTATTGAAGAAGCGCAATCCCGGATGCTGGCATTTAAGAAAAATGAACTGGACCTGCTCGAAATTGAGGGCGATATCGTCGTACAGGCCCTCGATGGTGACAAATTAAAGCCTGAGCTGGCTCAGCAGGGAGTGAAGCTGTCACGTATTTTAGAGCCCTCCATTAGCTACCATTACTGGAATATGCAAAACCCGGTCGTGGGTGGTTTCGCGCCAGAAAAAATTGCCTTACGTCGTGCCATGGCGATGGCATTTTCTGTAGAAAACATGATCAATGTATTACTTAAGGGGGATGGAGCAAAACTGCACATGCCTATCCCCCCAGGAGTAGCAGGCTATTCACCGTCCTATAAAAGCAGTATTCCCTATTCAGTCAAAGCAGCCAACATGTTGCTCGACCGCTATAACTACAAGATCGGTGCAGATGGCTGGCGGAAAACGCCTGAAGGTAAACCTCTGGTGATTGAACTGATTACTGGGAATACCAGTCGGGGCCAGCAGCAGGGTGAGTTCTGGAAAAAGACCCTGGACAGTATTCATATTCGATTGACCAGTAAGGCCATGCCATTTGCTGAAGGCATCAAGCTGGAAAAGCAATGTAAAACCATGTTCAAGAGTTCTGCATGGATTGCCGATTATCCGGATGCCGACAATTTTATGCAGCTGTTCTATGGCAAGAATGTCAATGTCACCAACAATGCCTGTTTCAAGCATCCTGAATTTGACCGTCTTTACGAGCAAACCCAGAGCATGCCGCCAGGTCCGGAGCGTGATCTGCTCTATCGCAAAATGACCAGGATTCTCGAAGTCAACATGCCAACCCTGATGCTCTATAGCACCTACCGTAACGCCTTGACCCAACCCCAAATTATTGGACATAAGTCTCATCCGATTCTGTCTTCAGAATGGATGTATATCGATATTAATACGAAAAAGTAAGAAAAAATCTGGAGATGAATATGAAATCAAAGTCTTTAAAATTAAGTACCTTATGTTTAATGATAATGGGGGGATATCAAGGTGTAGCGGCAGATACCCAAGTACAGCTGTTGCAATTGTTCAAGGCTGCAGAAATTCCGTCTTTATGTGATGCCAGTCTGGCTTCCATGCAAAAAGATATCCAGATATTTGAAAATAAAAAAATTAAAGATAAAGCCAAGGCAGGACCTTATCTAGCTGAATGGGATGAGTTGCATGCCAAAGCCCGGGATTTCGGTGCAGCAGTAGGGCTGTACAGTAATGTCGATCCGGATCCTGCATTGCGTCAGGCAGCCGATGACTGTGAACTTAAAATCAGCAAATACCAAACCACCCTGTATCAGAATCCGAAACTGTATGGACAGTTCAAAAAACTGAAAGCCAGTGATCCGATTGATCAGAAATTTTTAGAAGATATTCTGGAGCAGTTTGAGAACACCGGGGTGCAACTCAGTGCAGAAAAACAGAAACGACTGAAAGAAATTATTGAAGAAAGTACCAAACTGGGACAGGACTTTTCCAAAAATGTGCGGGATAACCCTGAAAAAGTTGAATTTACTCCAGCTGAAATGAAAGGCCTGCCAGAAAGTTACATCGCAAATTTAAAGAAAAATGAAAAGGGCAATTATCTGCTCGGCTTTGATTATCCGGAATACCAGCCTTTTATGGAGCTGGCAGAAAGTGATGAAGCACGCAAACGTTACCAGACCGCTTACACGCGTCGCGGGACCGAACAAAACTTGCAATTCATGAAAAAAGCCATTGATCTGCGTTATGAAATGGCACAACTTTTTGATAAGGAAAGCTATGCTCATTCTGCGCTTGAATTCCGTATGGCCAAAACTCCTGAAGCAGTGAACGGTTTTCTGGATGAGGTTTATGCCAAAGTTGCACCTCTAGAAAAGCAGGATGTAGAACAATTACGCCAGTTCAAGGCTGAAACTTTAAAAGTTCCGTTAGAGAAAGCAGAAATTACACGCTGGAATCAGGGTTATTGGAGTGAAAAACTGCGTCAGGCCAAATACAAGGTAGACCAGGAAAAATTGCGGGATTATTTCCCGACAGAAGCATCGCAAAAATGGTTATTCGCTATTTCTTCGGAACTCTATGGCATTGAGTTCAAGCCGGTGAAAGTCAAGGCCTGGCATGATGAAGTGGAATATTATGCGGTACATGACAAGGCTACGGGCGAATTCCTGGGCGGATTATATGTTGATAAATACCCGCGTGAAGGCAAATATGGGCATGCAGCTGTCTGGGGAGCTTATGGCGGCAGTACCCTGAATCAGCGTCGTCCGGTATCGGTACTGGTGACCAATTTTAACCGTAAGGGCTTGAACAGCAATGAACTGGAAACCTTTGTGCATGAAATGGGTCATGCCTTGCACGGGATTCTTTCGAAGACCCGCTATACAGAACAGTCTGGTACCTCGGTAGAGCGTGACTTTGTAGAAGCACCATCACAGATGTATGAAGAGTGGGCACGCCGTCTGGAAACCTTGTCAAAAGTAGCAGATTACTGTGAGCCGGCATGTCCTCGGGTGGATGCTGCCATGACCGAGCGCTTAAAGAATGTGAAGAATTACGGTCGAGGCCTGCATTACGCCCGTCAGGCTTTATATGCCCAATATGATATGGCCTTGCATGGTAAAGATGCAAAAAACATTGAGCCTTTAAAACTCTGGCAGGATATGGAAGGCAAGACCGCCTTGGGTTATGTCAACGGTCAGCAGTTCCCGGGACAGTTCGGGCATCTGATGGGCGGCTATCAGGCAGGTTACTACAGCTATATGTGGTCTGAGGTCATTGCCCTGGATATGCTTTCATCCTTTGGTGATCAGCTGATGGACAAGAAAGTCGGTGCGCATTATCGCAATACGGTCCTGGCCCAAGGCGGACAAAAGCATGGCGAGCAAATGGTGAAAGACTTCTTGGGTCGTGATCCGGACAGCAAAGCTTTCTTTAATGAAATTTCAGGAAAAAATTAAGGAAGGCAAGCGATGCTGGCATATATTATTCGACGGCTTTGGCAAATGATCCCGACCATGCTCGGGGTGATTTTGCTGATTTTCCTGCTGTTTAACTGGGTAGGTGGAGACCCTGCCTATATTCTGGCCGGTAAAATGGCCAATGCGGAACAGATTGAGAACATCCGTCAGCAACTGGGTGTGGATCAACCGTATTACGTCCAACTCTGGATCTTTATCAAGCAGATTTTAACCTTTGATTATGGGGTGAGCTGGAGTACCGGGGAATCGGTAGCACAGATTATCACCACCCGTTTGGGGCCCTCACTGACCATTCTGATTCCACTGACCATTCTGCAAACTATTAT
Source organism: Acinetobacter endophylla (assembly GCF_053543775.1). Lineage (NCBI taxonomy): Bacteria > Pseudomonadati > Pseudomonadota > Gammaproteobacteria > Moraxellales > Moraxellaceae > Acinetobacter > Acinetobacter endophylla. Next base: position 76,265 of record NZ_JBLVOM010000010.1, read on the forward strand.
TTCTATCATTCTGGCTTTAGGTGTGGCTTCAGTTCGTGGTTCTTTGACAGATAGCATGATCATGATGCTGTGTACGATCGGTATGTCGATCAGTATTCTGGTGTACATCATCGTGTTCCAGTATTTCCTGGCTTATGAATTGAGCTGGTTCCCGGTACAGGGCTGGAGCGATAATTTCGCTGATAACCTTTTCAAATACGCCTTGCTACCTGTGCTGATTATGTTGGTGGTCAGTATTGCACCGACTTTACGCCTGTATCGTAGTTTCGTACTGGATGAAGTCAATCAGGACTATGTGCGTACTGCGCGTGCCAAAGGCCTGGGTGAAAACCGTATCATGGGCGTGCATGTCTTGCGCAATGCCTCCATTCCGATTATTACCGATGTGATGGCAGGACTTCCGGCACTGCTGATCGGTGCTTTCCTGATTGAGCGTTTTTTTGGTATTCCGGGAATTGGCCGTGAAGTTATTATTGCGGTAGAACGTTCTGATTTTCCTGTGATTAAAGCCATTACGGTCTATGTTGCTGCTGCGACCATGATATTCAACCTGATTGCCGATCTGATCTATAAATGGGTCGATCCGCGTGTACAGTTGAAGTAGGTGAATTATGCTGAGTGCGATATTTAAAAAAGAACAAGCGGCTGAAGCAGCACCTGAATCGGCTTCAACAGGATTATGGCAACTGGCCATGCGCCGTTTGAAACGTGACCGGATTGCCATGTTTTCCCTGTATGTGGTGCTGTTTTATCTGCTGCTGCTGGTGCTGTCAATGAGCGGCCTGATTGCCAAAGACTGGAATAAAGAAGTGGCGGTCAGCTATGCACCGCCGAGTTTTATCAGTGCAGCGCCAGTTCCGGCTGTATCTGATACAGAGCAGGGCGCAGAATCTGTACCTCTACCAGTCAATCCAGTTGATCCTTTAAAAGATGTCATTGCTGAATTGAATGCTGAAATTGCTGCTGAGCAGGGTGCTGGTGCAGGCATCGATTATTATGGAGTGGTCGATCCGCTGGCAGAAGACATGAAGGCCATTAATCAGGAACTCGGTGGCCAGCTGATGGATGAAAGTGGGGAACTCAAGCAAAGTCTGGTCTTCGGTGCAGATAAATGGGGACAGGATGTTTTACAGAAAACCATCAAGGGGGCTGAAACCTCGATTCTGGTTGGATTGATTGCAGCCTTTGTCGCTGTACTGATTGGGACTGCACTGGGTGCAATAGCAGGGTATTTTGGTGGTTGGGTCGATGATGTCCTCAACTGGTTTTATAATATCTTTACCTCAATTCCCTATCTGTTGCTGGTTTTGGCCATTGCCGCAGTGTTACAGCAGAAAGGTATTTTATCAATCATCCTGATTTTAGGTCTGACTGGCTGGACCGGGGTCTTCCGTTTGGTTCGTGCTGAATACATGAAGCATACGGCACGTGAATATGTGCTGGCTGCCAAGGCGATTGGCGTGAGTAATATGCGTCGTATGTTTGTCCATATTTTTCCCAATGTCAGCCATATTGCCCTGGTACAGATGTCTATTCTGGTGGTGGCATTTATCAAGTCCGAAGTCATTTTGAGCTTCCTCGGTTTCGGTGTGCCTATCGGGGTAGTGTCATGGGGCAGTATGCTAAATGAAGCACAAAGCGAGCTGATTTTGGGTAAATGGTGGCAACTGGCGGCAGCCTCAATCGCCATGGCGGTATTGGTAACTGCTTTCTCGATGTTTACCGATGCACTCCGTGATGCATTAGATCCAAAACTGAAATAGGAGCGCAACGATGTCTGAAATCAATCCAAGCACAGCACCTGCGCTACTTCGCGTAGAAAATCTGCGAGTCAGTTTTAAAGGTGAAAATAAAGAATATATTGAGACTGTAAAAGGGGTTTCTTTCGAGATTCCGGCCAATACCACAGTTGCACTGGTAGGCGAATCGGGAAGTGGCAAGTCGGTCACTTCCCTCGCCACTATGGGCCTGCTTCCGGCAGAAAGCGCACGTATTTCAGAAGATAGCCAGATCATCTTTGAAGGGAAAAACCTGCTCAAGCTTAAAACCCGTGAAATGCGCAAGATGTGCGGCAAAGACATTGCCATGATTTTTCAGGAGCCAATGTCTTCGCTAAATCCGGTATTTACGGTAGGCATGCAGATTGCAGAAATCTTGCAACTACATTTAGGCATGAATAAAAAACAGGCGCGGCAACGTACCCTGGAGCTCCTCAAAGAAGTGGGGATCCCTGCGCCAGAAACTAAAATTGATGCCTATCCGGGGCAGCTTTCCGGTGGACAGCAGCAACGGGTCATGATTGCCATGGCTATTGCCTGTGAACCGAAACTGTTGATTGCAGATGAACCGACCACCGCTCTGGATGTGACTATTCAAAAGCAGATTCTGGACTTGCTGGAATCGCTACGTCAGCGTCGTCAGATGTCGATGCTGTTTATTACCCATGATCTGGCATTGGTTGGTGAAATTGCCGATCAGGTTATTGTGATGCGCCATGGGGAAATCCGTGAACAGGGTCCGGTTCGGGAGGTGCTGGACCGGCCTCAGGACATGTATACCAAAGCCTTGTTGCACTGCCGCCCGCAACTCTCGCAACGTCCGTTACGTTTGCCGATGATCAGCGATTTTATGAAACAGGATGGTTCAACCTGGCTGGAAGATATTCGTCTGAATACTCAGCTTCCGCAACGTTCACGTGGACTAAAGGGCGGAGAGGAAATTATTCTGGATGTACGGGATCTGCAAAAATCTTTTTATAGTCGTAAAGGACTGTTTGGCAAAGATGAGTTTCAAGCAGTAAAAGGAGTTTCTTTTCAGCTGGCCAAAGGCAAGACCTTGGGGTTGGTCGGGGAGTCCGGTTCGGGTAAAACCACCATTGGCTTGTTGCTGATGCGTCTGCAAAAGGCTACGGGCGGTAAGGCACTGTTTCAGGGTCGGGACATTCTGGACATGTCGGAAAAGGAATTTACCCAGTATCAACGTAAAATCCAGATCATTTTTCAGAATCCCTATGCTTCGCTGAATCCACGTTTTACTGTTGGACAAATCCTGATGGAACCGATGCAGATTCACAAGATTGGTCAGGATGATGCCGAACGCAAACAAATGGCTTTAGACTTGTTGGAGAGGGTCAGCTTGCCTGCACAGGCTTTTTATCGTTATCCGCATGAGTTTTCTGGTGGTCAGCGTCAGCGGATTGCAATTGCACGTTGTCTGACTTTAAAACCTGAGATTTTAATCTGTGATGAATCGGTCTCGGCGCTGGATGTATCAGTACAGGCGCAAGTGCTGAATTTACTGCAAGACTTACAGGATGAATTTGGTCTGAGCTATATCTTTATTTCGCATGATTTATCGGTAGTGAAATATATTTCTGATCAGATCATGGTGATGAATCATGGGGAGTTGGTAGAAATCGCCAATTCAGATGAACTGTATCAATCGCCACAGCATGAATATACCAAGCGTTTACTCGGTGCTATTCCGCAAGGGATTCCACAATAATATTTTAAGTTCCAAATATAATGCCCACATTGTTGGGCATTTTTTATGACTGAACGATGTTTTCAGGAAACAGGTGAGATAGCTGCATATGTATCAGATTCTGGTCGGCTGTACTGAACAGACTAAGGTTAAGATCGTGATCCTGTGCGGCTGTATAGAAGCGGAGCAGCCCAGTCTGCTGCTGATCTGCAGGAGGAATCACGATATATTCAACCTTCTGAACTTCACTGAGTTTGCATATCTTGCTGTAAGGATGACCAAAGAGAGACCAAGCAATACCATGCTCAGAAATGAGCAATATCCGATTTGTTTTTATAATATGGACTACTAGTACCAATAACAGAGAGGACCCGATCAGTAGACAGGTCCATGGATCCAGTATTTTTAGAGGCTACGTACTGAAATCACGAAGAAAATGAATATCGCTGAAAGGGATAGAGCTGCGCTGAGGAACTGCTCTTTGCCCGATGCTGTAATGAACCAGCATAAAATGCACTAGCATTAGTATGTAGAAACCATAAAGCCGGGAAGCCTGAGGTGCCACAGGATGATAATATTGGGTCATTATTATTGTTCTTGCAAAAAAAAGAGCCACCGAAGTGACTCAATTTTAATCAGAACTTAGAACTTTTTAAAGCCTTTGTTGATACCGTATGGACGACGCGGCGCATTTTCATCACGCTCTTCACGACGACCAAAGCCTTGATCCGGACGGTTTTCACGACGCACAAACTGAGTGCCATTCTGGTTTTCAGCTCTGTCACGACGACCATAAGCATTGTCATCACGACGCTCACGGCCAGTATTATTTTGTGGTTGCTCATCACTGTCACGACGTTGCTGACGCAAGAAACCGCCACGGCGTGCAGCCATCGGCTTGTCCTGCATACGTTCATTACGGCGTTTCGCCATACCAAACAAACCAGTACCTTGACGTGGTTTCAATTCCACAGCTTTGGTCAGGTTGTCGATATCGTTTTTATCCAGTTCAATCCAGCGACCGGTACGCAGTTCGCGTGGCAAAATCACAGTACCATAACGGGTACGCAGTAGACGGCTGACTTTCAGGCCTTGTGATTCAAAGATACGACGTACTTCACGGTTACGACCTTCTTTTACTACCACCTGGAACCAACGGTTGATCCCGTCACCACCGAGTTCAGAGAAAGATTCGAATTTTGCCGGACCATCGTCTAGCACCACGCCTTTGAGCATGTTGTTACGAATTTGTGGTGTAACTTCACCCATGACACGAACTGCATATTCACGTTCGATTTCATTCGATGGGTGCATCAAGCGATTCGCAAGTTCACCATCATTTGTGAATAAAAGCAGACCGGTCGAGTTAATATCCAGACGACCCACCATTACCCAGCGATCGCCCGGAATAGCAGGCAGCTGTTCAAATACAGTCGGACGGTTTTCAGGATCGCTACGTGAGCAGATCTCGCCTTCAGGCTTGTAGTAAATAATGACACGACGACGGATTTCGTCTTCAATCTGGAAGGCAACTTTACGACCATCGATGCGAAGCTCATCACCTGGTTCGATTCGTTCACCCACTTGGGCAATTTGCCCGTTGACACTTACACGACCCGCGGCAATGACTTCTTCCATATAACGGCGAGAACCCAAACCAACGCGTGCAAGCACCTTTTGCAACTTTTCACTCATGACAGCATAACCTTAGAAATAATTATCAACAGTTCACCTATTTATGACTTCGGTGCATTCGCATCGAGGGCCATAAAAGCTTCCTTGGCATCCTGCAGGGGAGGCAATTGGCCCAAACTATTCAGGCCAAACGCATTTAAAAATTGTGGCGTTGTCATTAACAACGCAGGTCTTCCAGGGAGTTCACGAAATCCAGACTCTTTAATCCAGTTCCAGTAAAACAGCGTACGCAAGTTTTGACTGTTATTCGTGACACCACGAATTTGTTCAATATCCGCTCGGGTCACTGGCTGGTGATAAGCAATCACCGCAAGCGTCTCTAGTAATGAAGGCGACAAGCGAGCCGGTCGCTCAGGCCAGGTCTGTGCAATAATATTACGATATTTTGCACGCACTTGAAAACGATAACCTTGTGCTGTTTCAATCAGTTCGATTGAACGGCCATGCATCAGCATGGAAAGTTGTTGTAAATACTGACGTAATTCCTGCTTGCTATAGCGATCCTGAAAAGCTTCTTTCAGACGAGCCAATGAAACCGCGGAGTCGCTGGCAAAAATAATGGCTTCAAGCTGCATCAATACTTCATGCAGATTATCTTCTGCAGATAACAGCGTATTTTGATCGAGTGTCATTGACTGGCTCCTTGAATTGCGAGCGGGGCTTCAATACCTGTAGCAATAATCTGAATTTTTTGTTGTCGGGTCAGTTCCAGCACCGCCATAAAGGTTACCACCATACCCATACGGCCTTGGCTCGGTTTTAACAAGTCCTTAAAGCTGAGTATTGCGCCAGTTTCAATACAACTTTCAATATAGGCAATCCGTTCTTCCAGCAATACCGGTTCCTGTTGCACCTGATGAATCACGGGTTCAGGACGATTAAATATACAGAGCAAGGCATCACGCAATAAATCGCTTGAATAGCCTTCATTCGGCTGCTGGATTTCGCCCAGACTGACATTGGTGGTGAAAGTGTCACGTTCCAGAATCGGCATCTGGCCGAGACGTTCCGCAGCCTGTTTAATTCTTAAATAATTTTCTAAACGGTCAATCAGTTCTTGTTTTGGATCCTGCTCAATCGCAGCCAGGCTTTTCGGTTTAGGTAACAGCAAACGTGATTTCAGATCTGCCAGTAAGGCTGCCATCACCATATAGTCGGCCGTCAGCTCGATATTCAGGGATTTCATCGCATCCATATAAGACAAATACTGTGCTGCAATCGGCGCGATATCGACCTGTAACAGATCAAAACCGTTTTTTTGAATCAGGTAAATTAAAAAGTCGAGTGGGCCTTCAAAATGTTCTAATAAGATTTCAAATGCCGCTGGAGGAATGTACAGATCCTCTGGAATTGTATCCTGCCATTCATCCAGAACCCGAATGTGTGGAGCAGATTCCATAGTGTTATGGATAATTTGAGTCATTACAATTATAGGCCACGCGAATTTTCAAAGGCATGCAAAGGCTTGATTTTCGGTATCTGATCGAAAGAAAAGCACAAGATTAAGCGTTGTCATTGTACTGGAAAAGTAACTTTAAATAAATTAAATAAGCCGTCAAAGCCATAAAAACTTAAAAAAATAATAGAATTTATCTGCGATTTAAAAATAGCAACGAGAAAAATGACAGAACATAGCGGGAAATGCTGCGGCGATCTTCATGTTAAATTGGTTCTCAGAATTAAGCGTATCTGGTAGATGATGCCAGTTGATTCACTTAAAAAACTCGTTCAATACAGTGATTTTCATCAAAAGAGGAAATAAGCTAGCTGGCAGATATTGAATGATTTTTAAACGGATTTCCCATGTAAAAAACATAAAATTAATAAGTATTAATAAAATATTTCCCTATAATTTTTGGTCAAAAATACCGCTATACTCTCGAAAAATAGTCAAGAATCACAAAAATCAATAAAAAGGTGAAGAAAGCATGCCACTTATTCTGGTTGTTATTGGGATGATCGCATTCGGGGGATTTTGGGCTTATCCCAAATATCAGATTATGCAGCTTGAAGATGAAGCACGCACAGGACTGAAATCAGGCGGATTTTCAGCTTTTGCGGAACAGGCCCGACCTGTCATGCAGGCCATGAAAATGGATTTTAGTGTGCTGGACCAATATCCCAATATTCGTTTTTACATGCGGCATATGGCCTATGAGGGCGACCAGCTGGATGAGCGGATTAAACTGGATATGCAAGCCATGTCTTGTGAGTCAATCAATTCCTTTAAAGTCATGGAACCCAAGGCGCGTACAGCGATGCTCAATGTATTGGAAGAAGATCAGATCATTTTTCATGTGTATCTGAAAAATAAACTGGGTGAAGAGCTCATGCATCATGAACAGAAGCTATCGCAATGTCCAAATTTCATTGCGGTTCGTCATTATGAACGTAGTTCAGATTCCTAAACTGTTTTTGCCAGCCACTGCATTTATGCCGAATTGAAAAGAATAGAACTGCAACCTCTCACCATATGCTTTTTTAGATTTTCATGGTGAGGAATGATTGTATTCCGTGGTGGCAAACTCGATGATACGTTGGCAAGTTTCTGCCAGGCATGCGTTCTGGTTGGAGTAGATCTGCAACAACTGTCTCGCTACAGCCAACGTCAGGAAAAATTGGTACTCAGTATGATTAATATTTATAGTGAGATGGGGAGAAGGATGTGCTTCGACCAGGGCTGCCTTGGATTGCAGTGTCCAAGGCAGTTCTGCATAGATCAAATCCTGTACAGAAAATTCATGCTGATTCAGGAGCAAGTAAAATAAATCCATTTATTCTGACTCCTTCAATGTTTGTAGGAAATTCTCAGACCTCATTTATTCAAAGGCGCTGACATCTCCCATACCACGACGAATCACTTCTGGATGATCACCGGATAAATCTACAATAGAGGTCGTGCTTAACGTACCTAAACCACTATCTACAAACACATCAATGCGTTTGCCCAGCTGCATTTCGATATCATAAGGATCATCAAGTGGATCAGTCTGACCCGGTAAAATCAGGGTAGAGGTCAATAACGGCTCACCGAGTTCTTTGAGCAGCATCTGACACACCGGATTATTCGGAATGCGTAGACCAATGGTTTTCTTCTTGGGATGCATCAACCGACGTGGCACTTCACTGGTCGCAGGTAAAATAAAGGTCGTGATGGCTGGTGTATTATTTTTCAGCAAACGATACATGGCATTGTCCACCTTGGCATAAGTGGCAATATCGGATAAATCACAGCACAGAATCGCATATTGATGCTTTGGGCCCAGACCACGAATTTGCGCAATCCGCTCCATGGCACTCTTGTTCCCAATCTGGCAACCAATCGCATAGGCAGCATCAGTGGGATAGACCACCACATCACCCGCACGGATACGTTCCACTGCCTGACTGATTAAGCGGGGTTGCGGATTGTCTGGGTGTACGCGTAAATGCAGCATAGAGACTACTCCAAGCTTGGGCTGATGGCTTATTATGTGGCGCTCAGGCAAGATCTGGCAATCATAAAAAAGGTAGATTTGTGTAATTTAATCAAGCATTTCACGTATAAATTCATCAGATTGTAAACTTTTGCCACCTCTGATGCAGATACAGATACATTGGATAAAACGCGCTGCATCACGTGGAAGTTTGGCTGTACCATTAAAATAAGCCTGCACTTGAGCGTAGACATTGTCTTTAAAGCTGGCACCATCACCGCCGTCGCCAGTCAGGTTATCCAAAGAAACCCGGAATTTACGGCCAAAAGCCTGGGCAAACATCCACTCAATTGCCTGTGGCTTGATTTCGACCTGTTCAAATAAAGCCTGCTGTTCGCGAGTACGGCCATCCGGAGCATACCAGTAACCCAGATCAGGCAGCAGACGGCGTTTGTCTCCGGCAATGGTCCAGTGGCTGATTTCATGCAGGGCACTATTAAAGAAACCATGGGCAAACTGGATGCGGGCAGGACGTTCTGCGCTTGCAGGGAAATATTCTGGTTCAAATTCGCCGCGCACTAAAGTGACATTTAAATGGGAAAACCAGTGATTAAAGTGTAAGATGAGCCAATCCACCTGCTGCGCTTCTGACGATAAATTCGCCCATGGCGAGAGTTGCACTTGTTGTGTTGAACTGTCAGAATCAAGGCTTGGAATTGTGCTAACGAGTGATGAAACATTCACTTCTGTTTGCGGCTGCAACAGATGCATGACTTGAGTTACCCAAATGGTCTGTCGAAATAAGTACAAAATTGTATCTTAATCTTTGACAGAGTACTGATGAATTTGTAGAATTGCCGCCTTAATTATGTCAGCAAATACCTTTCCGGCACAGATTGAGCCGTTTAAATGGGCTGAACAGGGCTTTAAATGGTCAGGTCAACTGCCTTTATCCCGCTTTGTTCGTATCGCTCGTGAAGCTGTTGGATCAATTGATGATCAATTGATTAACATAGACTGTAAGCTATCAATGGATGCCTATCATCGTATTGCATGGCTAGATGGTCACGTTGAAACAAAAGTTCCTATGGAATGCCAGCGTTGTCTGGAAACTGTAGAAATTGAACTGGTTTCATCGTTCCATTTGGCACTTGTGGATGATGAGTCACTGATAGAGCGCTTGGATGAGGATGCTGATTTCATCGTCCTAGGTGAAAGTGAAGCAACGACCAAAGGTGATTATGATGCACCGGCGACCGCTGATTTGCTCGCGCTGATAGAAGATGAACTGTTATTGTTGATGCCATTGTCGCCTAAACATGAGTTTTGTGAACATAAGCATCAACCTGCCGTAGAAGAAGTGGCTGAAGAAAAACGGGACAACCCGTTTGAAGTTTTGGCTGCTTTGAAGGGTAAACTTAACTAATTTTTGTGTTATACTCTTGTGTATAAGACAATCGAATTTGTTCTGATCCATTTTTTCGATCTTTGTAAGGAGCCATCATGGCCGTTCAGCAAAACCGTAAAAGTCGCTCTCGCCGTGACATGCGCCGTTCACATGACGCTTTAACCGAGAATGCATTAACTGTAGACCAAGCTACTGGCGAGACTCACCGTCGTCACCACGTATCTAAAGATGGTATCTACCGTGGTCGTCAATTATTCGCTAAAGCATCTGCTGAATAATTGGTGATGTATTAAGCGTCAAGCTTAGTAGAAAAAATGGGAGCATTTAGCTCCCTTTTTTTTGTCTTCGATTTTTAGCGGTATCGGTTTTTTGTTGTATTTGGCAATTACCGCCAGCAAAATTACATGCTAAATTGCGCTCCACAATGATTTAGGTGGTCTTATTGGTCAGTCTTCTTGTTAGGATTGAAGAAGCACACCTCTTGAATGAAAGGATTTTATTATGTCTGCTACACCACTCGAACAAGCAGCGCCAGCAACAAAAACTGCATTTGTGTTTCCGGGTCAGGGTTCACAAAAGGCCGGTATGCTGGCTGAGCTTGCAGAACAGTTTGCGAGTATTCGCGAGACATTTGCAGAAGCATCTGAAGCCGTCGGTTTTGATCTGTGGCAGATTGCGCAAACTGGCGAAGGTCTGGATCAAACTGAATTTACCCAGCCGGTATTGCTGACTGCAAGTATTGCCTTATGGCGCGTGTGGTTAGAATCTGGCGGTGTAGCACCGAAATATCTGGCAGGCCATTCACTGGGCGAATACAGTGCATTGGTTGCATCGGGTGCTTTAAGCCTGGGTGATGCTGCTAAGCTGGTGAACCTGCGTGGCAAACTCATGCAGACTGCAGTACCTCAGGGTGTGGGTGCGATGGCTGCCATTTTGGGTCTGGATGATGCCAAAGTGATTGAGCTGTGTGCACAAGCAATTGCAGCAGGCGAAGGTTCTGTCGAAGCAGCCAACTACAATGCTCAAGGGCAGGTTGTGGTTGCAGGCAATAAGGATCGTGTTGAAGCGGTCATGGCATTGGCCAAAGAAAATGGCGGTAAAGCCATTGCACTACCAGTATCGGTTCCATCGCATTGTTCATTGATGAAACCTGCGGCTGAGCAGTTTGCTCCGGCATTGGAACAAACCGCCATTGAGCTACCACGCATTCCTGTATTACAAAATGTGGGCGCGCAAGCGGCAAGCAATGTAGATGAATTGCGTCAGGCGTTGACCGCGCAACTTTATGAGTCGGTACAATGGACTAAAACCTTACAATTCCTTCAAGATGAAGGTATTGAGTACATCGTAGAATGTGGTCCGGGTAATGTATTGACCAACTTGGCGAAACGCTTGCCGAATATTCAAAAAGCACTTCCACTGGACAGTCAATCCCGTCTGGAAGATGCATTAAACACCGTATTGGCGGCAGAAGGGAAAAGTGCATGACACAGGAACGTAAAGTTGCTCTGGTAACAGGTGCAAGTCGTGGTATTGGTGCTGCGATCGCACAACAGTTGATTCAAGACGGTTATTTTGTCGTAGGTACTGCGACTTCTGAGGCAGGTGCAGAAAAATTATCTGCAGAATTTGCTGAAAATGGCGCTGGAAAAGTACTAGACGTACGTGATGGCGCTGCAATTGATGCACTGGTAACGGACATCGAACAGAACTATGGTCCAGTCCTTGCGTTGGTCAATAATGCCGGTATTACCAAAGATAATTTGCTGCTGCGTATGTCTGAAGATGACTGGGATGATATTTTAAATATTCACCTGAAAGCAGTTTACCGTTTGTCTAAGCGTGTACTCAAAGGCATGACCAAGGCGCGTTTCGGCCGCATCATTAATATCAGTTCTGTGGTGGCACACTTTGCCAACCCGGGTCAGGCCAACTATTCTGCTGCCAAAGCAGGTATTGAAGCATTTAGCCGTAGCCTTGCCAAAGAAATGGGTAGCCGTCAGATTACCGTAAACTCGGTAGCACCAGGTTTTATTGCGACTGAAATGACTGAGCAGTTAAGCGAAGAAATTCGTAAAAAGATGACTGAGCAGGTGGCATTAAACCGTTTAGGTGATCCGCAGGATATCGCAAATGCCGTAAGTTTCTTGGCTTCGGATAAAGCCAGTTACATTACTGGTACAGTTATGCATGTAAATGGGGGCTTATACATGAGCTAAGCTCAAGTATAAACTTTCCAAATTTTTTAGATTCAATTAAACTAACGGCATTAAAAACGCCACAAGCAATGAGGAGAATTCCTGTGAGCGATATCGAACAACGTGTTAAGCAAGCAGTTGCAGAACAACTTGGTATCAAAATCGAAGAGATTAAAAACGAAGCGTCTTTCATGGATGACTTGGGTGCAGATTCTCTAGATCTAGTTGAACTTGTTATGTCTTTCGAAAATGACTTCGACATCACGATTCCTGATGAAGATTCTAACGAAATCACAACTGTTCAATCTGCAATTGACTACGTTTCTAAGAAACTGGGTTAATCGCCGATTTCAGCTTTGCTGAACATAAAGACCACCCTTGAGGTGGTTTTTTTGTGTCTGCTTTTCAGATGAATGGAGGTTTTACAATCCATTACCTTTCTGTCACCAATGACTAACTATCTCTATAGAGTTTTCATTATAAAAATAAGAGTGATGTGACATTAACAACAAGAATGGAGTCCGCTATGGGTCTTTTTGATTTTGTAAAAGGTATCGGTAAGAAGAATACAGCTGCTGCGGAACCACAGGCTGCACCTACAACGACAACGCCGGCTGCAGCACAACCAGCAGAGCCTTCTGCTCAGGAAGTGGCAAACAAATTACTCGGCCATGTGAAAAGTCTGGGTCTTCCGATCACTGGCTTATCCATCAGTTATAACTCTGCTTCGGATCTGGCGACGGTCAGAGGTCAGGTACAAAGTCAGGCTGATCGTGAAAAGATTGTTCTGGCTGTGGGTAATATTGATCATGTGGCCAAAGTGGATGATCAGCTTACGGTGAGCAGTCCTGAGCCGGAAAGTAAGTTCTACACGGTGAAATCAGGTGACAGTTTGTCAAAAATCTCAAAAGAATTTTATGGTGATGCCAATCAGTATAATAAGATTTTTGAAGCTAACCGTCCGTTGCTCAAAGATGCAGATGATATTTTCCCGGGACAGGTGCTCCGCATTCCTGCTTAAGGTTTAATAAGTCCAATCAATGTTCGATCTCAAAGCCCCGTTTGGGGCTTTGCTGTTTTTGCCGGTAGCTTTAAAAAGCCATCATTACTAAATACCCAAGTCCAGATATAAACTTTCTTTGACCTCTTCCATGACGACATAACTGTGTGAGGACGCAGAAGCGGGCAGTTTTTTCAGTAATTCTCCCAACAAGCGGCGATAGGCACTCATTTCTTTTAAACGCGCTTTGACCAGATAATCAAAATCACCGGAAATTAAATGGCATTCCAGGACTTCCGGAATTTCCGTCAGGTTGCGCGCGACCTGATCAAAGACATCACCTGATTTGGCGGAGAGTTTGATTTCCAGAAAAACCAGCAGGTTGCGCTCCAGCATTTCCGGATTTAAACGGGCGTAATAGCCCATGATGATGCCTTCACGCTCTAGCCGTTTTACCCGCTCTGAACAGGGTGTGGTCGATAGATTGACGCGTGCTGCAAGTTCGCTAATGGCAATCCGGCCATCGCGTTGCAGGATATCCAGAATCATGCGGTCAATGCGGTCTAATTTGCGCATCAATATTTCCCTCTTTTTTTTAATTCTGCCCGAAAAAATATTTATTTCACTGAATATACAGTCTGAATATAGTGAATTTAACTATTAAAGCAAAAATATACTAGTGAAATAAACTGAAAAGATGTTTGAGGGTTAAGGTAATGCGCGTATTGGTTTTAGGTAGTGGTGTGATTGGTGTGGCAAGCGCTTACTATCTGGCGCAGCAGGGAGCAACCGTGACTGTGTTGGATCGTCAGGCAGGTCCGGCGCAAGAAACCAGCTTCGGTAATGCCGGGCAGATTTCTCCAGGATATTCGACCCCTTGGGCTGCACCAGGTATTCCATTTAAGGCAGTCAAATGGATGTTTCAGCATCATGCACCGTTGGCGATCAATGTCGATGGCAGCTTGTGGCAATTGCAGTGGATGGCACAAATGCTGAAAAACTGTAATGCCCAGCATTATGCAGTCAATAAAGAACGGATGGTGCGTGTGGCTGAATACAGCCGTGACTGTTTACGTAATTTGCGCCGTGATATTGGCATCTCTTATGAAAACCGCGCGAAAGGTACTTTGCAGATTTTCCGTAAAGATGCGCAGCTGGATGCAGTTCAGCGCGATATCGAAGTTCTGAAGGAAACTGGAGTTGAGTTTGAACTGCTGGATCGCGATGGACTGGCGCGTGTAGAACCGGCATTGGCACAGGCAAAAGACAAACTGGTGGGTGGTCTTCATTTACCCAATGATGAAACAGGTGACTGCTATCTGTTTACCAATGCCCTAGCAGAACATGCCAAAGGGATGGGTGTAGAGTTTAAGTTTAATCAAAACGTTGAAAAGCTGATTGTAGAAGGTGACCAGATCAAAGGTGTTCTGGTCAATGGTCAGGTGCTCACGGCAGATAAATATGTGCTGGCCTTTGGTAGTTATTCACGTGATTTCCTTAAACCGCTTGAACTGAATTTGCCGGTATATCCAGTAAAAGGTTATTCATTAACCATTCCTATTCTAGATCCAGCCTTCGCTCCGCAATCTACCGTGCTGGATGAAACCTATAAAATTGCAATCACCCGTTTCGACCAGCGCATCCGCGTAGGGGGAATGGCTGAACTGAGCGGTTTTAACTTGGGTCTGAATGAAGACCGTCGTGGCACGTTGGAAATGGTGACCCGTGATTTATTCCCGGGGGGTGACATGAATCAGGCCAGCTTCTGGACAGGCCTGCGTCCAATGACCCCGGACAGTACGCCAATTATTGGGAAAACCCGTTTTAAAAACCTGTTCCTGAATACTGGACATGGCACGCTGGGTTGGACCATGGCCTGCGGTTCAGGGAAATTAATCAGCGATCTGGTCTTGGCCCGTGATCCTGAAATTAGTACCGAAGGATTGTCATTGGCGCGCTATCACCACGCGGCTTAGAGCCATCTGAGGCGGAATATTCAAGGAGGAATGTATGCCACGTCCCATTACTGCAATTATCCATCAACAGGCGCTTGCGCATAATTTAAGTGTGGCGCGCCAATGTATGCCCAATAGTCAGGTATTTGCCGTGGTCAAGGCCAATGCCTATGGGCACGGGATTGAACGGGTTTATGCGGCATTTCAGGATGTGGACGGTTTTGCCTTTCTGGATATAGAGGAGGGCAAAAGGCTGCGTGCGATCGGATGCAAAAAGCCGTTAATGTTGCTCGAAGGTATTTTTGCTCTCGAGGATTTATTCGAATGTGCCAAGCATGAAATGAGCTTTGCTATTCATTCCTCGCATCAAGTGCAATGGCTAAAACAGTTTGCTGCAATAGCACCAGATGTGCAGTTTGATGTGTATTTAAAAATGAACAGTGGCATGAACCGGCTGGGTTTTGAGCCACAGCAATATGCAGAAATCTGGCAGGAGCTGCATCAGCTGAATACTGTCCGTTCAATCACGCATATGACCCATTTCTCCGATGCGGATGGTCAGCGTTTTGGGCAGGACGGGATTCAGCATCAAAACCTGATTTTTAGCCAGACCATTCAGGGGCTTGAAGGTAAAACCTCACTCAGTAACAGTGCGGCCATTCTGCGGCATCATCAAACCCTTCATTCCGATATCGTACGTAGCGGCATCATGCTGTATGGCAGTTCACCGGATTATCCAATACACACGATTCTAGACTGGAATCTGCAACCGAGCATGAGCTTACGCAGTGAAATTATCGCCATTCAAATGATCCAGTCAGGTCAGAGCATTGGCTATGGTTCCAAATTTATTGCCACACAGGATATGCGGATCGGCATTGTGGCCTGTGGCTATGCCGATGGCTATCAACGTCTATCGGCGACCGGTACGCCTGTGCTGGTCGATTCAATGAAAACACACACATTGGGTCGGGTCAGTATGGATATGCTGGCCGTAGATCTGACTGCACTGCCGCAGACGAATGTCGGTAGTGAAGTGGTACTTTGGGGGCAATCTTCCCAAGGTGTGGTTTTGCCGATTGATGACGTGGCGGCTAGCTCAGGCACCATCGGCTATGAGCTGATGTGTGCGGTGACCGCTCGGGTTCATTTCCAGATTGACGCTTAAATTTTTAATTTAAATTTTATTTAAATATCCCAAACAAGGAAGATCAACATGACACAGGACAATACAGCCATTCAGCGACTCAACAGCAATCAAATCATGAGTGCGGTGACGATTCATCATCAAACCGTCTATCTGTCAGGTCAGGTGCCAAATAGCACGGATCTGGATGTACGCGGCCAAACACTGGAAGTCTTTGCAAAAATTGAAGAATTGCTTGCACTGGCAAATACCGATAAAAGCCAGCTGCTTTCTGCACAATTATTTGTCAAGCATCTGGATGATTTTCAAACCGTGAATCAGCTTTGGGTGGAATGGTTACAAGGACATGGTACGCCGGCACGTGCTACGATTCAGGCAGATTTGGTCAATCCGGACTGGCTGATTGAAATTGCAGTCATTGCAGCTCAAGCTTAATTGAATTTTTGATATTGAAATCTCCCATGCAATGATTTAAGTCGTTTTAGTGCAGTAAATCTCACTGAACAGCGCAGTAAAAAGTATGAAAATGTCATAATAAGCGTTCGAGGACTGAACGTTGTAAATTCAGCTTGATGCTGTTGTAAAGATTAAAAAGGATGTAAAAATGAAAACCACCCCGGGCACAGAAGACGTAAAATCGTCGCCGCATGAGTTGCAACGAAAACTCTCTAACCGACATTTGCAGTTAATCGCCATTGGTGGCTGTATCGGTACCGGCCTGTTTATGGGATCGGGAAAAACCATCTCCCTGGCAGGTCCTTCAATTTTGATCATTTATATGATCATTGGTGGCATGTTCTTCTTCCTGATGCGTGCGTTGGGTGAAATGCTGCTGTCCAATCTGCATTACAAATCTTTTATTGATATGGCCCATGACCTGATCGGGCCGGGTGCTGGCTATTATATTGGCTGGTCGTACTGGCTGGGTTGGGTGCTGGTAGGGATTGCCGATCTCGCGGCGATTATTAACTATTTGAGTTTCTGGCTGCCCGAAGGCATGGCCTTTACCCCGATGGGGCAGGCGATGATTAGTATTGGCTGTGTGCTGTTTATTCTCGCGATTAACTTGGTCACGGTAAAACTGTTTGGTGAGATTGAATTCTGGTTCGCACTAATCAAGATTTTAGCCATTCTTGGTTTGATCTTTGTCGGTGGTTATATGGTGTTTAGCGGTTTTCAGGCACCGAGTGGTGCCGTCGCCAGCTTTAGTAATGTCTGGGCGCATGGTGGCTTATTTCCCAAAGGCTTTACTGGTTTTCTGGCAGGCTTCCAGATTGCCATGTTTGCCTTTGTCGGGGTGGAACTGCTCGGTACGATGGCGGCAGAAACCAAAGATCCGGAAAAGAATTTACCCAAAGCGGTCAACGCCATTCCTACGCGGATCATTCTGTTCTATGTATTGTCATTGCTGATGATCATGTCGGTCACACCGTGGCATCTGATTCCTGCGGATCAAAGTCCTTTTGTGAGTTTGTTCCTGTATGCCGGTATTCCAACTTCAGCCATTATCATGAACCTGGTGGTGTTGTCGTCAGTGATGTCCTCTATGAACAGTGGCGTATTCTCGACCAGCCGTATGTTGTTTGGTCTGGCACGTGACGGACAAGCACCTCAAGCTTTGGCGCGGTTATCTAGCAGAGCTGTACCAGCCACAGGGTTATTTTTCTCCTGTGCTTTTATTATGTTGGGGGCAGCATTTCAGTATTTTGTGCCAAACACCATGGAAGCGTTTACTCTGGCGAGTTCGCTGTGTGTGATCCTGTTTATTAGTATCTGGAGCATCATTATGGTGTGCTATATCCGTTACCGTAAGCAGCAACCGCAAAAGCATGCCGCCTCGACCTTTAAAATGCCGGGTGGGGTATGGATGTCTTATGTGGTATTGGCATTCCTGTTATTCGCTTTGATTATTTTAAGCCTGGAACCTGACACTCTAAAAGCTCTGATGATCAGTCCTTTATGGTTGATTATTCTGGCGGTGACCTATCGACTGCTGTATAAGCCACGTATGCGTCAGCGTGGTAATCATTAAATATTCAGACATAAAAAATCCCCGACTAATCGGGGATTTTTTGATTGCGCAGGTGAATTAGAAAGTAGGTTTAACTACCACTAAAATCACCACGGCAAATAAGATCAGGGTTGGCATCTCATTAAAATAACGCCAAAACTTGTGTGACTTGTAATGTGCATTATCAATCAGCTTCTTGCGGTAATAACCACACACTAGATGGTAAATCACCAATAAACCGACCAGGCCGACTTTAAGGTAAAACCATAAGGCTTCATGATAGTGACGCGTTGCATCACCCCAATCCACCAAAAAGTGCGCCGTAATCAAGGTAGCCAACATGGCTGGCCACATGATGCCACGGTACAGCTTACGTTCCATGACTTCAAAGCGTTGATGACTGACGGCATCTTCGCTCATGGCATGGTAAACATACAGCCGTGGCAAGTAGAACAAAGCCGCGAACCAGCAAACCACTGCAATAATATGTAATGCTTTTACCCACAAGAAAGCATCAGAAGGAGCATCCATCAAGTCACCCTAAATTGGGCAGCTTAGCCTTCCCATTTTTTGAAAATGAGACAAGCATTTACGCCGCCGAAACCGAAACTGTTACTCATCACAGTATTCAATTTTGCGTCACGTTTTTCAAGCACGATATCAAACGGTTTCGCGCCTTCATCTAGCTCGGTCACGTTGATGTTTGGAGCAATAAAGTCATTTTGCATCATCAGAACCGAATAAATCGCTTCCTGAACACCAGCAGCACCCAGACTGTGACCCGTCATTGACTTGGTTGAGCTTAATGGAGGAACCTGACCTTCACCGAAAGCACGTTCCATTGCTTTAAGTTCTGTGATGTCACCCGCTGGAGTAGAAGTACCATGTGTATTTACATAGTCAATTTTATCGACACCGTGTTGTTTGGCTTCTTCTAAAGCCATCAGTACGCAACGTGTTGCACCTTCACCAGATGGTGCAACCATATCAGCACCATCACTGTTTGCAGCATAACCAACCACTTCAGCTAAGATATTTGCGCCACGCGCTTGCGCATGTTCCAAAGACTCAAGGATCACAAAACCACCACCACCGGCAATCACGAAACCGTCACGGTCTGCAGAATAAGGGCGTGATGCTGTTTCAGGGCTGTCATTGTATTTAGAGCAAAGTGCGCCCATCGCATCAAACAACAAGCTTTGTGACCAGTGATCTTCTTCACCGCCACCTGCCAGCATTAAATCTTGTTTACCGAGTTGAATCAGGTTGTAGGCATAACCGATGGCATCGGCAGAGGTTGCACATGCACTGGTAATGGTATGCGCCACGCCTTGTAATTTGAATGCAACGCCAACGTTAGCCGTAATGGTGTTAGTCATATTACGTGGTACAAAGAAAGGACCGACTTTACGCGCACCTTTGGTTTGCAATAATTCGTTCATTTCAATAACAGAAGCAGTTGAACCGCCACCTGAACCACCCGCGATACCATAGCGTGGGTTGCCAGCTAGATCTTCAACCTTTAAACCTGCATGTTCAACTGCAGCAAGAGCTGAGTTGTACGCATACATTGCACATACGCCCATAAAGCGTTTCAGTT
This sequence comes from Acinetobacter endophylla, assembly GCF_053543775.1. Lineage (NCBI taxonomy): Bacteria > Pseudomonadati > Pseudomonadota > Gammaproteobacteria > Moraxellales > Moraxellaceae > Acinetobacter > Acinetobacter endophylla. The sequence continues at coordinate 96,178 of NZ_JBLVOM010000010.1, forward strand.
TGCGGTCGATCCCGTCGAAATCCTGCTCGGCTGCAGCACTGACATGACTTTTGAAATTGAGTTCAGCATAAGTCGGATTAAAACGTGTTCCTGAAATCCCGTTTTGTAAAGAATGGTTTACATCCTCTAATGTATTACCAATACATGAGTTAATACCCATGCCAGTGATGACAACACGTTTCATCTACAGATCCTTATAGTTTGCTCTATGCTCAGCGCAGATATCTGGGTTTTAAAATCGCCCAATCCAGCGCTTAGCCTTATTTCATGATGGGGAACATGATAGCAGAAAGACTTTTGAAATCTTATGGCAAATGTTATGCCGTGTGACAGTCGGTTGAGTTTGTGAGTCGGCGTGTAGGGGTTTTACTAAATGAAACAGAATAAAGTTGAGATAAACGCTGACTACACCTAGTATTTATACCAAATACAAGCACATGAATGCTGAGGTAAAAAATGGTAAATGCTAATAATAAACAATCTAATGGTCTGATTTCGAATGCCTTTGGAGTGGCGAAAAAGTTCAGTTCAACTGGATTGGATTTATTGAATCATGTTGCGCCGGATTCGGTGACTAAAGCGCTGAAGCCTTCCAGCTCCGATCAGGTGATTGACGGTTCGGCGAAGACGAAAAGCGCTTTTTCAGCTAAAAAATATGACAATCCTCAGCAAATGCTTCGTGAGCATCTTCCAAATGTGTCTCGTCAACTTCTCGGGCGCCGCTTTAATACCGTGAATAATGTCGCGCATTTTGTTTCTCCAGACTTAACCGAAAAAGTGTCTAACTACTTTTATGACCGTCTCAATCAATTCAGTAATCAAACGAGTTCGGTTGATGCCATTCTGAATGAAGCGGGAGCGAAAGATTTAGAGGAACTCACTCAGGACGTCGATCGATCCAAGCGAATTTCACAGGCTTTAGGTGAACAAAACAAATGGATTGCAACGGTGCAGGGTGCAGTAAGTGGTGCTTCAGGGATGCTTGGTACTGCCATTGATATTCCAGCCTCTTTGCTCATGGCATTGCGTACCATTTATCAAGTCGGTCGCTCTTATGGTTTTGACCTGAGCAAAGAAGATGATCAGGAAATCGTCCAGCATATCTTTAGACAGATTGACCTGAGCCTGATTGCAGAAAAGCAAACCTTGTTATTAGGTTTAAAAGCTTTAAGTAATACGCTTAAAACTCATGATATCTCGCAGCTACAAGCCATGCTAGGTTCTGATAATGATGTCAGCGCCATCAAGCAATGGCTGAGTCGTCATGAGGGAGAGGCTAAATGGGAATGGATGAATCATCTGCCAAAAATTTCGATTCTGGAGCGATTAACCAAACTGACACCTCTGGCGAGTGCAGGTATTGGTGCAGTATATAGCCATCGTTTTGTCGAGGATGTAAATCAGAAAGCTCAGGAAGCATTCTCGCATGCACGCCAATACCTGATTCAGCATCAGGATTCGCAATTGTCTCCTTATGCTGCCTATGAAAAAGCAGTCAGTTTGTTGCAACAGGCAACTCCAAAACTCTTAAATGGTGCCTCTCACGAAGTTGAGCCTGCGAAAGATAAGCCGATCATGGATAAAGATATTATGATTGAAGGCAATAACACGATTACCCAAGTCAAGCTGGTCAAAAAAGAACAGAATGATCTAAGCTCTGAAGAAGCAGAAATGAAGAAAGATGAAAAGGTGAGTGAAGGGCTGGAGGCGCTCAACGATGAGTTGGTTGAACCTGCGGCAGACAAGCAGTCGCAACAACCGGCTTTAACCAAAACTTCATTTGACCCGGAAATCGAAGCTGAACTGCATCCAGAAGCTGCTGACGAGGCAGAAGCTGCTACAGAGACTTCACAGCAGGGTGTAGACGATCAAGAAAATTCGAAAACTGAATCTGAAGCTCAAGATGTGACTAAAAAAGTCAGTAAAAATTCAAAAAAATAAGCGAATTTTGAAGGTAAATAAAAGCAGGCAAATGTCGTGAGAAACGGTATTTGCTTGGCTTGAGTAGGTTGACCAATTTTGCATCTTGAATTACAATTGCATGCCCTCAAAAAGTAGTAGTTTTTTGGGGCTTTTTATTAACGGGAGAATTGCCAAATGGCAACAACAAATCAGTTGATCCGCAAGGGTCGTACGACTTTAGTTGAAAAATCTAAAGTTCCTGCGTTGAAGGCTTGTCCACAGCGCCGTGGTGTTTGTACACGTGTTTACACAACTACACCTAAAAAACCTAACTCAGCAATGCGTAAAGTTTGCCGTGTTCGCTTAACTTCAGGTTTCGAAGTTTCTAGCTACATCGGTGGTGAAGGCCATAACCTACAAGAGCACAGTGTTGTTCTTATCCGTGGTGGTCGTGTTAAAGACTTACCAGGTGTACGTTACCATACCGTTCGTGGTTCTTTAGACTGTGCTGGTGTTAAAGATCGTAACCAGTCTCGTTCTAAATACGGTACTAAACGTCCTAAGAAATAATTCGTTAAGAATTAAATTTTAAGAACGTAGAACCGCAATCCTTTATCGTCTCGCTTGTCTGATTTCTGCATTAATTTTGTGAAAATTCCAAGCGACGTATAGTAAGGCCAGCGAGTAGTACATGACACTTTGTACTCATGCTGGATAAACCTGAAGTGTCATCTTTATAGGTAGTTTAAAATGCCAAGACGTCGCGTAGTCGCTGCTCGTGAAATCCTTCCGGATCCTAAGTTCAGCAGCCAAACAATCGCTAAATTCATGAACCACGTAATGCAAGATGGTAAAAAATCTATTGCTGAAAGTATCGTTTACGGTGCTTTAGACCGCGTTCAAGAAAAATCTAAAGTAGACCCAGTTGAATTTTTCGAGACTACTCTTGAAAAAGTTCGTCCTATGGTCGAAGTAAAAGCACGCCGTGTTGGTGGTGCTACATACCAAGTTCCTATGGAAGTACGCCCATCCCGTCGTACTGCTCTAGCGATGCGTTGGTTAGTAGATGCTGCTGCTAAGCGTTCTGAAAAAACTATGGCTTTACGTCTTGCTGGCGAGTTGCTTGATGCATCTGAAGGCAAAGGCGCTGCGGTTAAGAAACGTGAAGATGTGCACCGTATGGCTGAAGCCAACAAAGCATTCTCTCACTACCGTTTCTAAGCAGATAAAACAGGCCCTATTCAGGAGGGTGATAAGACCGTCATGGTTCTGTCACCAAAGCGCTTTAAGTTGCTATGCAGCTTAAAGCGTCCTGTTTTAAACAACAAAATTTAGGAATGCAAGAAATCATGGCACGTCAAACCCCAATTTCTCGTTACCGTAATATTGGTATTTCTGCGCACATTGATGCTGGTAAAACCACGACTACAGAACGTATTTTGTTCTACACAGGTGTATCTCACAAAATCGGTGAAGTGCATGATGGTGCAGCAACAATGGACTGGATGGAACAGGAGCAGGAACGTGGTATTACCATTACTTCTGCTGCGACAACTACATTCTGGTCAGGTATGTCTAAGCAATTCCCTGAACACCGTATCAATGTAATTGATACCCCGGGACACGTTGACTTCACGATCGAAGTTGAGCGTTCTATGCGTGTTCTTGACGGTGCATGTATGGTTTACTGTGCTGTAGGTGGTGTTCAGCCGCAGTCAGAAACTGTATGGCGTCAAGCGAACAAATACCAAGTACCTCGTTTAGCATTCGTGAACAAGATGGACCGTACAGGTGCAAACTTCTTCCGTGTTGTTGAGCAAATGAAAACTCGTTTAGGCGCTTCTCCAGTGCCAATCGTTGTACCAATCGGCGCTGAAGAAAACTTCCAAGGCGTTATCGACTTAATCGAAATGAAAGCGATCATTTGGGATGAAGCATCTCAAGGTATGCAGTTCGAATATGGCGAGATTCCAGCTGAGCTAGTTGATACTGCTACTGAATGGCGTACTAACATGGTGGAAGCGGCTGCAGAAGCTTCTGAAGAACTCATGGACAAGTACTTGGAAGAAGGCGATCTTTCTAAAGAAGATATCATTGCTGGTCTACGTGTCCAAACTTTGGCTTGTCAAATTCAACCGATGCTTTGTGGTACAGCATTCAAAAACAAAGGTGTTCAACGTATGTTGGATGCTGTAATTGAATTCTTGCCGTCGCCTACAGAAGTTAAAGCGATCGAAGGTGTTCTTGACGATAAAGCTGAAACTAAAGCGATTCGTGAAGCATCTGACGAAGCTCCGTTCTCCGCACTTGCGTTCAAAATTATGAACGACAAGTTCGTGGGTAACTTGACATTCGTACGTGTTTATTCTGGTGTACTTAAACAAGGTGACTCTGTTTATAACCCAGTGAAAGCTAAGCGTGAACGTATCGGCCGTATCGTGCAAATGCACGCGAACGATCGTCAAGACGTTGAAGAAATTCGTGCGGGTGACATCGCGGCATGTGTAGGTCTTAAAGATGTAACTACAGGTGATACACTTTGTGATGAGAAAAATGTCATCACACTTGAGCGTATGGAATTCCCAGAGCCAGTAATTGCATTGGCTGTTGAACCAAAAACTAAAGCTGACCAAGAAAAAATGTCAATCGCTTTAGGGCGTTTAGCTAAGGAAGATCCATCATTCCGCGTTCGTACAGACGAAGAATCAGGTCAAACGATTATTGCTGGTATGGGTGAGCTTCACCTTGACATCATTGTTGACCGTATGAAGCGTGAATTCGGTGTTGAAGCTAACATTGGTAAGCCAATGGTTTCTTACCGTGAAACGATCAAAAAGTCTGTTGAGCAAGAAGGTAAATTCGTACGTCAAACAGGTGGTAAGGGTAAATTCGGTCACGTATATGTACGTTTAGAACCGATGGATCCTGAGTCTGAAAAAGATTACGAATTCGTTGAAGAAGTTGTAGGTGGTGTTGTACCTAAAGAATTCTTCGGCGCGGTTGACAAAGGTATTCAAGAACGTATGAAGAATGGCGTTTTGGCTGGCTACCCAGTAGTTGGCATTAAAGCGACATTGTTTGATGGTTCTTACCATGACGTCGACTCTGACGAATTGTCGTTCAAAATGGCGGGTTCTTATGCCTTCCGTGATGGTTTCATGAAAGCGGATCCTATCCTTCTTGAACCGATCATGAAAGTTGAAGTAGAAACTCCAGAAGACTACATGGGCGATATCATGGGTGACTTAAACCGTCGTCGTGGTATGGTTCAGGGTATGGACGATCTTCCTGGTGGTACTAAAGCCATTCGTGCTGAAGTTCCATTGGCTGAGATGTTTGGTTACGCAACTTCTATGCGTTCTATGTCTCAAGGTCGTGCGACTTATTCTATGGAATTTGCTAAATATGCTGAAACTCCACGTAACGTGGCTGAAGGCATCATTTCTAAGTTCCAATCTGGCGGTAAAAAAGGTGACGACGAGTAATCTTTCGATTACTATAAGCCCAAACTAATTCATAGTTAAACCCAAGTGCTCATGCAGTGATCCTGCATGAGTAGTTTAAAAAGGAAGATCTCATGGCTAAGGCTAAGTTTGAACGTAATAAGCCACACGTTAACGTGGGCACAATTGGTCACGTTGACCATGGTAAAACAACTTTAACAGCTGCAATTGCAACTGTATGTGCGAAGAAATTCGGTGGCGAAGCGAAAGACTACGCTGCAATCGACTCTGCACCAGAAGAAAAAGCACGTGGTATTACAATTAATACTTCACACGTAGAATACGATTCTCCAACTCGTCACTACGC